>JADDPU010000253.1:3908-4552 GCA_016781725.1 Rubrobacter sp.
GGGTCATCTGCGCTCCGCTGCTGAGCGAACCGGCTAACCGCCGGTTCGTGAACCCTATCGGTATAGAGGGCGCCGCCGGAGAGGCGATCGGCGTCCTCGCCTTCGGTGGGCTGTACGTCCTCTTCGGCGCCATCGCCCTCTCGGGGCTCTCGCTCGTGTTGCGCTACCGCCGTGCCGCCGGGGTAGAGCGCCAACAGATCAAGTGGTTCGCCTACGCCGCGGTCCTCTTCTGCGGGTTCCTGGTGCTCACCTCCTTCCTGCCCGACTTGTTGAATAGCCTCCTCGGCAGCGCGGCCGTACTCGGACTCTCCGCGTCCGTCGGCGTCGCCATCTTGAAGTATCGCCTCTACGACATAGACCTCATCATCAACCGCACGCTGGTATACGGTTCGCTCACAGTGTCGCTCGTGGCGGTCTACTTCGGCGGCATCGTCGTGTTGCAGTCCGCCTTACGCGCCCTAACCGGTCAGGAGTCCACCCTGGCCATCGTCGCCTCCACGTTAGCCATAGCGGCTCTGTTCAACCCTCTTCGGCTACGCATCCAATCCTTCATCGATCGGCGCTTCTACCGGCGTAAGTATGACGCTGTGAAAACTCTCGAAGCCTTCTCCGCCAAGCTGCGCGAGGAGACGGATCTCGACGCG
>JADDPU010000409.1:0-1506 GCA_016781725.1 Rubrobacter sp.
TGAGAAACCTCACGGTGCTCCAGGACAAAAGCATCACCATCACCGTGAGGAAGGCGGTCAGGGGGATGAACAGCACGCTGATGCCGTCCACGCCCACGTGATAGCCGACCCCGAGGTTCGGCATCCACTCGCTACGCTCTACGAACTGGAGGTCCGGGGTGCCGGGGACGAAGTTGAAGACCATGATGAGCGCGAGGATCAGCTCCAGCAGCGCGCCCCCGAGCGCCACCCTGCGCACCAGACCGTCATCCCGGATGAAGATCAGGAGGACCGCCCACAAGATGGGGAGGAAGATCAGGGCGCTCAGGATGGGGAACCCGATCTGTTCGGCGGCGAGAACCTCTTCGAGGATCACGGCGTACCTCCAGAGCAATTACCAATCGTCATCGATCCGTCTCCTCACGCCACATCAGCGGTTCGCCTGCCTGAACATTTGCGACGAGAGACCCCTGTTCGATGCGAGCCTCCAGAGCTTCCAGGGACGGACGCATCCTCTGCACGAACGGGCCGGCGTCGAGGCCGATCCAGAAGATCATGCCTCCCAGGGCGACCGCGATGACCAGCTCCCGGAACCGGAGGTCCAGCATCTTGGGCGCGATCCGGGGGTTGGCCGGGCCCAGGAAGGCGCGCTGGAAGTACCAGAGGAAATAGGCGGCCGTCAAAAAGATGCCCGCGCCGGCGGCGATCGCCATGACCCAGTGGACCTGATACGCGCCGATCAGGACGAGGTGCTCCCCGTTGAAGCCGTTGGTTCCGGGCAACCCGATAGTCGCCAGGGCGATAACCAGGAAGGCAACGGTCAGCCACGGGGCGTATTGCACCACGCCGCCCAGGGTCGAGAGCTCCGGCGGGCCCACGCGCGTGTTGATGAAACCGGCCACGAAGAACAATCCGGCGCCGGCGATGCCGAGGTTGATCATCTGCAGGAGCCCGCCCTCGAGGCCGTAGATGTTCAGGGTGAAGAGGCTCAGCAGGACGACCCCCATATGGCTGAGGCTGGCGAAAGCCAGTAGTCGCCGCAGGTTGGTCTGGATCAGCGCGATCAAAGCCCCGTAGATGATGCTCACCGCACCGAGCACAGCCATGAGCCAGAACCATTCCCTGGCGGCCTCCGGCAGCAGGGGGATGACGAAGCGGAGGATGCCGTAGGTCCCGAGCTTTATGCCGACCAGGAACACACTCATCCCCACTACTGGTCCCTCTTCGAGCACCTTCGGCATCCAGGTGTGAAACGGGAACACGGGCGCCTTGACGGCGAAGCCAAAAAACATGAGGAAGAAGATGAGAGTTTGCAGGTTGACCGGCACCGGAACGCCCAGAAGCTCCACGAGATCGAATGAGAGCGACGGTCCTCCGGCGCTGCGGAAGTTAATCGCGAGCAGCACCATCCCGACGAGCATGAGCGCCGACCCTGCCAGCATGAAATAGATATAGGAGAGGGCGGCTTCCCTACGCCGTTCGCCGGTACCCCAACGCGTGATCAGGAAATAGGCCGGCACCAGTTCC
>JADDPU010000409.1:1619-15831 GCA_016781725.1 Rubrobacter sp.
CTGCGGCACGCCCACGTGGACCCCGGTAAAGGTGAGCTTCTCCACCCAGGCGGAGAAGCGCACGAGCAGCTCGGTCAGCCAGTCGACGGCATCCGGCATGCGGTCGACGCCTCTCTCTACCCAGCTTGAGATACCGCCGCTTATCATGGTGAGCCCGCCGAGCACGCCGGGCGCGCGACCGACGCCTCTTTCTATCCACCCCGAAGCGTCACCGCTCGCCCTGGTCAGCCAACCAAAGACGCCCGGCGCGCGGCCGACGCCTTCCCTCTCCACCCAGCCCGAGGTATCGCCGCTCACCCTGGTCAGCCAGCCGAGCACACCGGGCGCCTGGGCCGCCCTTTCCTCTCTCTCTTCCTCATCCTCCCAGGTTGAGGTCGGCGCCGCGGCCTCCGCTGCCTGGCTAATGAGGCGCTGCTCCTCCCAGGTCTCCCTGGCGGCGTGGAGCCTGCTCGCCGGAGCCGGGACGCCCGTCGCCCGGTCGATCAACTCCGTATCCACCCGGTCGAGAAGGCTTCCGAGCTTCTTGCTCGGTTGGATAAAGGCCACGTCGTAGAGCTCGTCCAGCCAGAACCGGTTCAGGGCGAGGTTGTAAATACCCCTCGTCTTGAAGAAGAGCAACCCCGGTCGTTCCGGCCTGAACCGGTCGAGGTAGAGCGGCGTGAACCATCCGGCGACCAGGAGCAGGACCATGAACCCCATGAGGATCAAGGCGAGCGGCAGGCTGCCGTCGGGCACCCCCGGCTGCGCGGAGATGACCGGCGCCAGAAACTCCTGGAACCAGCTACCATTCACCCCGCCCGGCAACATCCCGAGGGCCAGCCCGATCGCCACTATCACGACCAGGACCACCAGCGGCTTCACCACCGTCCACGGCGACCTGTGGTGTTCGGCTCCATGTTCCCCGTGCGCTTCCTCGTAAAAGGCCACGTGGACCATTCGGCCCGTGGCGAACGCGGCGGAGAACGCCGCCACCGCCCCGAGAGCGAGGAGGATATAAAACCCCTCCGAGAAGGCGCGGCCGAGGACCTCGCTCTGCCACCACCCGGAGAGGAAGGGGAAGGCCATCAATCCCACCGCGCCCAGCAAGAACAGCTGGTACGTGAGCGGGACGGACTCTCTGAGCCTACCCACCTTGCGCACGTCCGGCCCGCCGTGCAGGTGATGCAGGATGGACGGCGCCGTGAGGAACAGGAGCGTCTTGAAGAAGGCGTGCGCCGCCAGGTGGAAGATCGCCACCGGATAGGCCCCGAAGCCGCAGGCCAGGAACATCAGGCCGAGCTGAGTGGTCGTCGAGTAGGCCAGGAGGCTCTTGATGTCGGTCTGCACCAGACCGATCACGGCGCCGAACAGGGCGGTCGCCGCCCCAACGATGGCGACTACCAGCAGCGCGTCCGGGGCCCGATCGTAGATGTCGTGGCTGCGGGTTATCATGTAAACGCCGGCCGTCACCATGGTCGCAGCGTGGATCAAGGCGCTGGAGGGCGTGGGTCCTTCCATGGCGCGGGCCAGCCACGTGACGAGCGGCAGTTGAGCCGACTTGCCGACGGCCCCGAGCAACAGGCACAGGCCGATGGCGGTGAGGGTCCCGGTGTCGACCGTCCCGGCCCGGGCGAAGACCTCCGAATAGTCGGTCGTCTGAAAGCTGGCGAAGATCAGGAAGATCCCCAGCAGGAAGCCCGCGTCGCCGACACGGTTCATGACGAAAGCCTTCGTGCCGGCCTGCGCCGCAGACGTCCGTTCGTAGTAATAGCCGATGAGCAGGTAAGAGCAGACGCCCACGCTCTCCCACCCCAAAAAGAGGAGGACGTAGTTGTTCGCCATCACCAACACCAGCATGGCGAAGACGAACAGGGGCATGACTGTGAAGAAGCGCGAGAAGCCCCTCTCGTTGTGCATGTAGTTGATGGAGAAAACCGCGATCAGGAAACTGATGCCCGTGGTCACGAGCATCATGACCACGGATAAGGAGTCGACGAGGAAGGCGAAATTCACGTTGAGGTCGCCGCTGAACAGCCAGCGGTAAACGACGACCTCGCGGGGGGTCGGGTCTAAGAGGACCTGGACGAGAACCCACAGAGAGCCCAGGAACGAGAGGAAGATCGAGCCGCACGCCAGCCGGTGCACGGCGACGGCGGAGTACCGTTCGCCGAAGAGCGCGTTAAGCCCATTGGCAAGCGCCGCGAGGAGGGGGAGTCCCACGATGAGGACGACGATGAGGTCGAACACGCTAATCTCTCCCTCCGTCCTGCACGATCAGGGCCGGAGGAAGGAAATCCGTCTTCCCCTTGTACCACTCGAAGGACGATTTCACTTCCGGCAGCGGTGACAGCGGCTCATCCCACAAGACGAAGCCGACGCCGGGCACGAACAGATGAAAGTCTCCGGTGTCCGGGTCCATGGCGATCAGGTGCACCCAAGCGTTGTCGAGGAGCTCCTGGATGGACTCTTGACGACCGTAGATCTCACCCAGGATTGCGTTGCTCGATTCGACGATCAGCTGGAGCCGCATGGGCTCGTGGACTTCGACCATCTGCTTGGGAAGCCCGGTGCGAAGGTCGCTCACGGCCCCTTCCATCACCCCGATCAGGCCGTAAACGTTGTGCGGGACCTTCGTGCCGCTTCCGTACTTCTGGTTGTCGACCGTAGAGAAGTAGTACTCCAGGTTGATACCCGCCCCTACCGGACCCACAGCCAGCAGGATCCTCTCCAGGATCGTGCCGTCTGGGTCCTGGGTGGGATCGTAGGAGATCAAGAACGGCCTGCGATCCAGGAACAGCCCCTGCGTGATGGAGCGCCGCCCGACTACGGCGAAGGCGTTGGTGGCATGGCCCCATTCGGGGCGCACCTGGCTGAGGTCCACGGAGCGGCCCTCGATGTGACGCAGCGACCGCCTGGGGGAAACATCTTTGGGAGCGGAGGCGAAGCGCCGGCAGCGCTCCTGGGCCGACCGGGAGCGCGCCTCGTCCAGGTCGGCGACCAGGTTTCGAAACTCTCTCTGGTGCGTCTCCGGGATGTCCTCGACATCGAAGAAGGTGTAGAGCTCGGAGGCGGTGTTGTGCTGCGAACCAACGAACCAGGTGTCCTCGGGGATGTCGATGCCGCGCTCGCGGAGAATGGAGCGAACCGCCGCGCGATTGACCATAGCGGCGAAGGCGCGGGCGTTGGGTCCTCCATGCTTACCGCCGCAGGCCCCGCAATCGTGCGCCGACTCGTGGGGGTTGTTCAGGCTGGAGGAGCCGTGCCCGGTGAAGACCACCAGGCGGGCGAAACCATAGGTGAGGCCGAGGTTGCGCAACATCGTCTCCACCCGGTCGGCCTGCTCTTCGGTGGTAAATCCGAGCCGGAACGTACCGTCGCTCGCTTGGCCCGGCTCGACCTCGACGGCCAGGGCGGTGCGTACCGGCGGCACCAGGCGACGGTGCACTTTCTCCGCGATCCTGGAGTAACGGTGGGGCGAGAGTATCTTCCCGAACAGCGGTATCCCCTGGAGGAAGCCGACCAGATCCACGACGAAGTAGGCCGAGACGGCGTTGCGTTCGGTCTCCCAGTAGGCGTTGTGAAACACCTCCTCCCACTTGGCGCGCGAGCCGTGAGTCTTCAGGCGTTCCGCCTCCTCCGGGCGAGGGACTTCCTCGATCTTGTGGACGGGATGGATGACGGGCGGGCAGAGAGGGGTGGTGTGGTGGCCGTCCATGGCCTGGTATTGTATGGCGACGCCGAAGAAGCCGGCCGCTCCCAAGGTCTCGTATCTCGGGTCCAGCTCCTCGAAGTGCCGGCGGATGGCCTCCTCGCGCTCGTCGATACAGAACACGACCTGGGCCCGAGGCCGCGCGTCCCTCGTCTTCCAGCGCCCCTTCCCACGGTTATTGGCCAGGGCGTTGAGGATCCGCTCCCGGTAGTGGCGCTCGTAGGCCACGATCCAGACCGGCCCGTGCGCCGAGGAGGGAAAAGCGTCTAAGGCGCCGATCAAACGGTCTCGCTCTTCGCGCGACAGAGACCGGACCTCCTCCCCTGTGAGGCCGAGGAACTGGGCCAGGTGAAACAGCCGCCACGCACTGCCGTACACCGTGTGACCGGTGGATTGCGCCGATGCGCCGCTCTCGCGGTACGTCCAGATCATATCGGCCAAACTTTGCCAGCGGTCATCTTCGGGGCCGCCGGAAGCCGACTTATCCGCCACTAGGACCCGCGCTTGCTCGGCGAGATAGTCGGGCAGATCGCCCTGCTGCAGCTCGCGGCGCACGAAAAACTCGGCAGGGTGAGCTTCGAAGTAGTGGCGCAGGCTCTCCACGCTACCGTCGAGGCGCCAGGTGTCGCTGCAGAGCTTTTGGACCAGCCGCGTTTCGTAGAACAGCCTTACGGCGAGGTACTGGATCAGGTCTATCGGCTGCGTCTCCTGCCTGGGGTAGTGGGGATGGCTCTCGCGCCAGCCGATCATGCCAGCCCATCCGGAGAGCTGCACCATCAGCCGGCCCAGGTACTTGCCCCAATGCTCTTCGTGGACGCCCAGGACATGGAGGTGGTGTATGACGGCGTCTCTGGCAAGGGCGGGGAGATGATGAAGCGCGTCCCGCCAGCCGGGGAGATCGTCAAACTCGAAGGACCAATCCTTTTCGGTGAGGCTCTTCCAGGCGTCGTAGAAGCCGAGCGCGCGACCCGGCATGCGCCAGGCCGCCAACCCCTCGTCGAGAAAGGCCGCGCAGCGCTTGATCATGTAGCTGTTGACGCGCCCGGTCAGGTCCTCGCCGGTGAGCTCTTGCAGGAAGTCGCTGTGAGACCGGTCGCGCCCGAGCCGGCCCAGCTCGTCCGTGAGGGTCTCGTTTATAAACTCCAACATCCGGCGCCTTGGATCCCGCCGGCGGAGTTCCTCCAGGAGGTCGGGATATCCCGTCTGCCCCTCCCGCAAAGATAGGAGGATCTCCAGAGCGGCGAGCCCCCTCCGGTTTAGACTCGTCATCCCCAAGTCGTGGAGAACCAACCAGCAGAGATGGGCCGCCTCCAACGTGGAGGCCTCATCCTCGAAGACCTCGTCGCCCTCCGCGCCTTCCCGCAAATGGTCCAGCTCGGCCTGGACGACGGCCCGAATAGCGGTCCTGAGATCTTCGGTGAGCGGGATGGGGGGACCTCCCCACCGCTCCATGTACCTGAACTGCTCCTCCAGCCGCTCCGCTAGAGCATCCGGGTCCCGCTCCCCAAAGTGCTGGGGCTCGGTCGGCGAGAGCGGGTCTTCGAGGCCATAGGTGGCCAGACACGCATTCCAGAGGGAGAGGATCGCGTAGGCTTCCGTATCTCCCCCAAAATGCTTCGCGATATCATCGAAGGTGCCACGGATGCCGAAGTGCCGCCGCGCCAGTGCCTTCAACAGCCGCGCCTCGGCGTCGAGCCAGAGCCGGCGTATCTGGTCGCGCTCCGTTTCGTTGATGGGAGCAGCGCCAAACCGGCGGTCGATGCACCCGAGGTAGCCTTCCCACCGGTCGGTGGGGACCGCCAGGGCGCGCAGCCCGGCCTCCACGGCTCCGGAGTCGCCCCGGCGCTCTTTTATCGCGCTCTGAACTTCGGCGCGCAGCCATCCGGGCAGATCCAGGTTGGTGTGGGCTTGCATCCAATCCGCGAGGGTCCACTCTCGACCTACGAGATCCAGGCCACGTGTGAGCTCGTCCGCTGCTTTCTCCAGCAACGCCGCGCGCGCCTCGGCCGGGACGTCTCCGCGCAAGCGCCGGGTCGCATCCCGCTCGTACACCTCGAAGCGTAGCCGGGCGGGCTCGATGGATTCGATGCCGTGGAGCAGATGAACGCGGCGAACCTCTCCGGCCTCGATCGGCCGTCCTCCTACCGTTGTAAGCGACTCCTCTTCCGGGGAGAATGGACGGCCCTTCATGGCCACGCTGATGTCTTCGTCCGTGATCCTGCCCGACGCGTAGAAGCCGCGGTACTCCTCGTTCGAGAAGTATCCGCGGCCACCCAGCACGCGATGGGCTTCGGCGACCGCCTCCTCGAAAGGAAGGTGCTGCAAACCATGCAGGGTGTTGTGATGGATGAACGTGGAGATCGGTCCCTGGCTGGCCAAGAGGTGGCTGAAATGATCCACCTCGTGCTTGAGGTGGTGGCGCATCTCGTTGGTAATATTCAGAGCCATCTCTACTCCTCGAAGAGGGTCGCCATCTGCGTTAGCGTCGTGTCCATGAGCCCCAGGGCCACGCTGGGGAAGAGACCCAGGATAAGCATCAGCGCCGCCAGGGGCGCGACCGCCACCAGTTCGCGCCCGCCAATGTCCTTAAGGCCCGCCCATTTCGGGTTCAGCGGGCCCATGAACATTCTCCCGATCGTCCGCAGGGAGTATGCGGCGGTGACGAGGATGCCGAGGAGGGCGATGATGACGTACAATCCCCACCGCTGGAACCCGCCCACCAACACGTGGAACTCGCTCACGAACTGGGCCAGCCCCGGGAGACCCATCGACGCCAGGAGAGCCAGCGACATCAGGATCGAAAAAACCGGGACGCTCGCCATCAGCCCCCCGAATTCTGTCAGGTCCCGGGTGTGCGCCCGTTCATAGATGACGCCCACCAGGAGGAACAGCGCCGCGGTTATAACGCCGTGCGTCACCATCATCATCACGGCCCCGGTGAAGCCGGTGGCGTTTAGCGCGGCGATGCCTACCAGCACGAAGCCCATATGGTCGATGGACGAAAAGGCCACCATCGATTTCAGGTCCGTTTGCCGCCAGGCCAGCAGGGCGCCGTACATGATGTTGATGAACCCGAGGGCCAGCAGAAATGGCGCAAACCACTCCAGGCCCAGCGGCAAGAGCTCGCTGACGCGCAGGAGACCGTAGGCCCCCAACTTCAGCAAGATGCCCGACAGGAGCATGCTCACGGGCGTGGGGGCCTCCACGTGCGCCAGGGGCAGCCAGCCGTGCAACGGGAAAATGGGGATCTTGACCGCGAAGCCGAGGAAAAAGGCGAGGAAGGGGCCTATCTGGAACGCCTGGGTCCAACCCTCGCGCGCCTCTGTCAGCTCCAGCATGTTGAAGGTGCGCGGGTCAGAGTTGAGATAGACGGCGATGATACCCAGGAGCATAAAGATGGACCCGACCAGGGTGTACAGGAAGAAGCTCATGGCAGCCGCGTCCTTCCGCTGTCCGCCCCACAGCCCGATCAGGAAAAACATCGGGACCAGGCCAACCTCGTAGAACACGTAGAACAGGAACCAGTCCTGCGCGACGAAGACCCCCAGGACCGCAAACTCGAGCAGCAGGAACCAGGCGAAATAGCCCTTGACGCCGTCCTGGATGCCGAAGGACGCGATCACGGCGACCAGCGTTATGAGGGTCGTCAGGAGGATCAGCGGGAAGGACAGGCCGTCGATGCCCAGGGCATACGTCATGCCCAGCTCGGGGATCCACTCGCGACGCTCGGTGAATTGCAGCGCGGTGGTGTTTCGATTGAAGCTGAACAACAGGCTCCAGGAAAGGACGAAAGAGAGGGCCGTGAATACGAGCGCGACGCTCTGGATCAGCTGCACCCTCTGCTTGGGCAGGAATAAGATAACCAGGACGCCCAAGAGCGGGAGCCAGGTGATCGTGCTCAGAATAGGCATAAGCTGCTCCTCCCGGTCCTCGCCCTACGATGCCGCTCCATTATGCACCTTTTACCAGGGCCGAGAGCGGATTATGTGTTGCGTGGTGGAGGTGCTCCAGCCCCCTCCTTTCGACCTCGCCGCCATCGCGCACGTACTCCGCCTCCCAATCTTCCAGCCGCTCCACCACCGTGTGATCCACAAAGTGGGCTTCGCTGAAGTCCAGGATCACCTTTTTCCCTTGAGGAAGCTTGTCCAGCTTCCCTCTGACGCCCACGAAGTTGCCAAAACCAAGGGCCCTCCTGAACTTCACCACGGTCGTCCCGGTAGAGTCTTCCGAAACCTCCATCGAGGGGCGGAACAGGTTGCCTATCGAGGTTCCCCGCACCACCGCGACGACGAGCCCGACCAAGACGCCCATGAGAACGCCGATCAGGAGATCCTCCGCCACCACGATGATCATCGTGACCAGCATGAAGAGCAGCTCTTCCCTGCCGATGTGCAGGGCGTGCACGAACTGTGCGGGGTTGGCGAGCCTGTACCCGATAACCACCAGGATACCCGCCAGCGCGGCCAGCGGGATCATCTCCAGCACGCCGGGTACCAACGCCACGAACAGGAGGATGAACGCGCCGTGGAAGAAATTCGACCAGCGCGTCTTCGCCCCGTTGAAGATGTTCGCCGAGCTCCTCACCACCTCGGCTATCATCGGCAACCCGCCGAGCAAGCTGGAGATCATGTTGCCGGCGCCCTTGCCGAGGAACTCCCGGTTCATGTTCGAGCGACGCTTCCAGGGATCGAGCTTGTCTATCGCCGCGGCGGTCAGCAGCGACTCAAGGCTGGCCACGAACACGAACGCGATGATCCACCTGATCGACGTGGGGGTGTAGATCTGGGAGAAGTCCGGGAACGTGATACCCGCCAGTAAGCTCGGGGGGAGATCCAGCAAGAACTGCGGGCCGAGCTCGTGTTCCCCGCCCATGAACGAATATCCGCCTTCGCGGCCAATACCGAAAAGGGCCGCCAGGCCTATGCCGGCGCCCGCCGCCACGAGCGGCGCGGGAACGACCTTCGCCACCCTGCTCATCAAGGGCCAGAGGACCATGATGAGGATGCTCACGAGCCCGATGAGGGCGACGATCGGGTTGAGGTGCAGGATGCTCTCGGGGATCGTCAGGATGGAATTCAGCCCGTGGAAGACCGGCCATTCTTCGGGAACGACCCCGTGCTCCGGCTGCTCCGTGCCAAGGGCAATATGGATCTGCCTGGACATGATGATCACGCCGATCCCGGCGAGCATCCCGTGCACCACGGACAGCGGGAAGAAGTTGGTCATCCTGCCGGCTTTCAAGAGTCCCAGGATGATCTGGATCGCGCCGGCTACCACGCCCACGGCGAGGGCATATCGGTAGCCTGCCACGGGATCCCCTTCGCCCAGCGCCGTTATGGCGCCAAGCACGATCACGATGAGACCGGCGGCAGGACCGTTGATGGTGACGTACGAGCCGCTCAGGAGCGAAACCAGCATGCCGCCGATGATCGCGGTGATGACGCCGGCTATGGGCGGAGCCCCGGAAGCCAAAGCGATGCCGAGGGATAGCGGAAGCGCTATCAGAAAGATGATGAAACCAGATACGACATCGCTCTTCCAGTTTTCGACCAGGCCCGGGATCCAGTCCCTGGGTATTCTTTCCGCGTCCGTCCTTGCGCTTCCGTTGTGCTCAGCCATTTCTTAAGAGACAACCCCTTTCCGTTTCAACCGAGGCAGGCACGCGTCTGGAACCCGGCGCACGAGCGCGTCTTCCGCGCTCACGTGGCAATCCTCCCGGCCGGTTATCCTCACCCTCGGTTAATCCCCTTCACACCCCTGAAAAGTTCACGCTTTACAACGCCCAGACGAACCATCGCAAGACCCGGGGGCACCGAAAGGACGAGCAACGGCTCGCTCAACCAGAGCCCTGAAGCAAGGACTAGGAAGCTCCCACTTGCGACGTCTCATACTTTGACATCCCCTGGGCTCCAGAGCCAGGGATCGCGCAGGTCTATGTATCTGACACTTTCGACGAGAGCCCTCCACTCGTCGAGCTCACCCTCGCGCGCTTGCTCCTCGGAAGTGAAGTACAGGGTCTCGGTGAAACTTCCGTCTTCATGCCAGGCGACGGTGCCGCCGATGATTCTGGGGCGATGTTCTTTCAGCCAGGCCTCGGAGGCAGAGTTGAGCGCTCGCACGCGATCGACATCTTTGGCGCGACCCTGGATGACCTGCACGAAGGCGGCATCATCCGATCCGCCGCCGAGGATGGTGTCCACCTCTGAAGAGTCGCGGACGGTGACCTCACCGTCGAAGTACTCTTTCGCCTCGGCCCACCACTCGCGCTGCTCGGGCCGGCGATCGTCCTGGCGTGCCAGCCTCTCGGACTCGAAGCGAATAACGGCGACGAACTCGCCTTCATCCGAGATGCCCGCGGTAGAGCCGAGCCAGCCTACGGACACGGGGACTTCTATCAGACCGGCATCCGGTACTACGTCCGGATGCTGGCGTAGCTCGTGAATCCTGAGATCCCAGTGCTCGCGAAGCCCGGCGGCGTCCCTGACCCGTCCCTGGATTACCTGTATGAACATCACTCCTCCCCACATAATCGGTCAACCGGCAAAGGACGCTTGCCGGTCCTTCAGCAACGCACGGACCATGTCCCGGATCGAGAGCATGCCGACAACCTGTCCGGCATCATCGAGCACGATCAGGTGACGAAACCCACGTTCGATCATCGTCCGGGCAGCGTCTACAACGTGCCAGGTCAGGGTGATGGTGACTGCATTGGAGGTTCTGTAGGCGCCGACCTTCGTGCTGGTGGGATCTGCGCCGTCGGCGAGCGCCCGGAGCAGGTCTCGCTCGGTGATAATCCCCGGAACTCCCTCCTCGATCACCACAGCCGAACCCACGCCGCGCTCCCGCATGCGCCGGGCCGCCTCTGAGAGGGTGTGCTCCGGTTCCACGGCGAGGACCTCTTGCCGGGTCACAAACGGTTCAACTAACATATTTCATCGTGTATGTATATGAACCTTCCTCCTACTCTCCCCGCGCCATGCCTGCACCGTCGCTTCTACGGGTGTTTCGGCGCTCGCCGGGTCGCGAACGAGTGGTGTCGGCCTGCGCGTTCGTGTTCGTGTGGAAGCCCTCTCCCTTTCCCCATCTGTCCATCCGGTTTTCCCCCTCGGTCCTATAAAAAATTTTGAACCAAGTGCCCAGGCCGGCGCATCCCCAAAATTAGCCAGATTTACCCCAGCATTACTCAGTTTTGCTGCGCGGCCGGGCACTCCCGAGGGCGAGAGCCCGTCTTCGCACCAAACCCGTACCGAAACAGGCCTACCAGGAACGGGCATGGCCTGTGCGAAGAGACGTGCAGGCCCGGCAAAAAAGGCGCTTGTTTGTATATAATGAATGTTATAATGCGGGTGTTCATAGGGGCTGATGCTTGGGTGTTACCGGAAGCAGCACGTCTAGAGGCAGAGAGTGCCATTTTGGCTGCGCAGGCGGGAATCTCGGACGCGGTGGGGTTCATATCCGAAGCCTCTTTCCGGAGTACCGACGCGGCCGACGAGAACCCGTCGCCAGAGCCTGAGGGGTCCGGACTTTGATCGAGGGGACCCAGGGCGAGAGACGACGCCGGGGTTTAAGGCTTCGACCGCGCTTGCGGTCGGCGTTATCTACCAAGCGTCTTAACGCCCTGACCCTGGCGGTGGCATTCGCCGTTGCGGTCGTGGCCTGGTCATCGGTGACCCTGTACACCGAGCAGCTCAGGTTTGCGGTGTTCGCCCCGAAGATCCAGGTGGGGGTGGAAACAGCCACCGTGATCGCCCGGTTGTTCGGTGCGCTGGTCCTGAGCATGTTCATCACGGAGAAGTCCGGCGAGCGTCTGCAGTGGGTAGCAGGCGGGCTGCTGGTGTCGGGCCTGGGGGGCCTGGTGTTCGAGTACTTGGACGTGACGTTAGGCAGCGTCCAAAACCCCAACACGGCGACATACGAGTCGCTGGTCGTCTGGACCGTTGCGGCGGTGCTCTTCGCGGTGGGTCTGGTGCCGAGGAGGCCGCCGCGGCTCGGGCGGCGCCTGATGCTGATGATCCTCGCCGTGTTCGGAGGGATCGGTTTCGCACTCCACGAGACGGCACACCTGTTGCCCCCCCTGATCCTGGAAGCCAGTTCGGTAGCGACCGCCGGAGGGCTTCCTTATGAGGCGACCAAATGGAACTGGGTCCTCGCGGTGATTCCGCTCGGTCTGGCGAGCGCCGCCACGCTCGGAGCTGCGTCGCTCTACCGGCGCGGAGCTTTGGAGGGCTGGCTGCTGGTGGCGATGGTGCTTCTGGCCTGCTCGCAGATGCGCACGGTGGTTCAACCCTTAGCTTACAGTCCGGTGCTGACCTCGGCGGATCTATTCCGCTTCGCGTTCGCGGCGGTGGTGGCGTTGGGCGGTATCCTCAAACTACACCACATCGCTTCGGAGCGCGAAGCACTGCTCGCCACCGAGAAGGAGACCAACCGGCACCTGGAAGAGCTCGCGGTGATGAAAGCCGACTTCACGGCGATGATCGCGCACGAGCTCAACTCCCCACTCGCCGCTATCCGCTGGCTCGCCGACATGCTGTCTACAGATAACCTGACTGCCGAAGAACGCAAGGACGCCCTGGAGAAGATCCAATCCGAAACCGACGCGCTGAACGCCCTCGTCGAGGACGTGAGGACCGCCGGGATAGTCGAGCGCGATGACTTTGACGTCGAACTCCGCCCGGTGCCGCTGAAGATGCTGTTGGACGCCGCCGCCGCGTTCTTTCGCACGCTGCCCGGCGACCACCCGCTCGTCATCGAGGTCGGCACCGAACTCGCCCAGGGAAGAGAGGAGCGTGTGTGGGCGGATGCGGGCCGCATCGGGCAGGTTCTGCGCAACCTCCTCTCCAACGCCGCGAAGTACTCGCCCGAGGGAGCGCCGGTCGAAATTCGGGTGATGTTAGAGACGGGCGACCGGGCGGAGCGCGTTCGCATAGAGGTGGCCGACAGCGGGCGCGGTATCCACCCTGATGACGTGGCCCGAATCTTCGAGAAGTTCGGGCGGGGCCGGGACGCGTCCGGCAGAAAGGTCCCCGGGGTGGGCCTGGGCCTCTACCTCAGCAGGCGCATCACGCGGTGCCACGACGGCGAACTTACGGTGCGCTCGACCTCCGGGGCCGGCTCCGTGTTCGCGTTCGAGCTGGAGGCCGTCCGGTGATCAAAACCCTGCTCGTGGACGACCACCCCTCTTTCCGGATGCCGCTCGCTTTTATGTTCGAGCAGGAGCCGGATCTGAAGGTGATCGCGCAAGCGGGCTCGCTGGCCGAAGCGCGCGAGACGTTGGAGCGTGTGGGTCCCTCGGTAGACCTCGTGTTGGTTGACCTGGATCTTCCCGACGGTTCCGGGACGAAGCTGATCCGGGAGGTGCACGCCGCCAACCCGAACGCCCTGGTGCTTGTCCTGAGCGCTTTCTCCGAGCGGAAGTGGCTTGCTCAGGCGATAGAGGCTGGTGCCGCAGGCATCTTGCATAAGTCGTCTCACGTCGGCGAGGTGATAGACGCGGTGCGCCGCCTCTGGGCCGGGGAGCACCTCATCTCGCCGAAAGAGGTAGTCGAGGCGACCCGCTTCATGGACCGCCAGCGCCAGGAGGACCGGGAAGCGCAGCAGTTGTTCGCAAAGCTTACGCCCAGGGAGCGAGAGGTGCTCCAGGCGCTGGCCAACGGATTGAGCGACAAGGAACTCGCGCAGAATCTGCACGTCGACGTTGACACGGTCCAGACCCACATGGGAAACATCCGCAGCAAGCTGGAGGTCGCTTCGAGGCTGCAAGCGCTCGTGTTCGCAGTGCGCCACAGCGTCGTGAAGATAGAATGAGCGCGTGGCTCTTATCGAAGGCAGAAAGCCAGAGATTAAAGGTTTGCCAGGTACTCCCTGGCGGCCTTTAGCTGGCCTTCGACGGAGCCCGGGGACGTAGATCCAGGCGACCTTTTGTTGGCGACGCTGCCCTCCGGCGTGAGGAGCTCGCGGGGCAGATCCGCGAGCTCCGGATGCGCCGCGGAGAGCTCCTCTCGCGGGACCTCCTCCAGCGACACCTTAAGCTCCTCGCACCTGCAGACGAGCCTGCCGACGGCTCGGTGCGCCTCCCTGAACGGCACACCCCGCATCGCCAGAAAATCTGCCAGCTCCGTCGCCAGCGCGAAACCGCCGGCCGCGCGGAGCATCTGCTCTTCGCCGAAGCGCGCGGTGCGGAGCATCTCCGGCAACGCGGCGAGCATCGCCAGCATGGAGTCCACCGCATCAAAGAGCGGTTCCTTGTCCTCCTGGAGGTCTTTGGAGTAGCCGAGCGGGAGCCCTTTAAGCGCGACGAGCAGCGCGTTGAGGTCTCCGATGAGACGGCCCGCCTTGCCCCGCATCAGCTCGTAGGCGTCGGGGTTCTTTTTCTGCGGCATGATGGAGGAGCCCGACGAGTAAGCGTCGTCGAGCGTGGCGAAGCCGAACTCCTGGCTCGTCCACAGCACCCACTCCTCCCCGAGCCTCGAAAGGTGCACCCCCATCACGGCGCAAGCGTAGAGGAGATCGAGGGCAAAATCT
>JADDPU010000322.1 GCA_016781725.1 Rubrobacter sp.
ACTAGACTATCTTGCGAAATCTCGGCCTAACGTTCGAAAAATCACTCATTTGGGGGATGCGGCCAGGACGCTCGGGAGGCAAGATCTTCTCGAAGCGCGGGCCGGCATCTCCCTCTTCCCCGGCGGCGCTACTTTACATCGCGGACTGGCTACCTTCCCCCCTCCTGAGAGCCGGTCCGCGCCTCTTTCGGATCGGAGACCGATGGCCGGCAAAGATCATCCTTTTGAGTGATGTGCAGGTCCCCGGTCACGGACTATGATCTGACCATGATGATGACGCCCTCTGGACGGGTGCAAGGAGGTGAGATGAGAGACAAAGCGATCCTACTGGTGGAGGACAACCCGGACGACGAGCTGCTCGCGCTGCGGGCGCTCAGGAAGAACGGCATCGCGGGCGACGTGGTGGTCGTGCGCGACGGGATCGAGGCCCTGGACTACCTGTTCGCGACCGGGGACCACGCCGGAAGGGACGCCAGCGTTGTGCCACGCGTGATCCTGCTCGACCTAAAGCTTCCCAAGATAGGCGGGCTTGAGGTCCTGAGACGCCTGCGCTCCGACGAGCGGACGCGGCTCGTGCCCGTGGTCATCCTGTCGTCCTCGGGTGAGCAGAGGGACATGCGCGAAGGCTACGGCCTCGGGGCCAACAGCTACGTCCGCAAACCCGTGAACTTCGAGCATTTCGTCCGGGCCGTCGAGCAACTCAAGAGCTACTGGCTCGTCCTGAACGAGGCACCTCCTCTGGGCGCGTAGCCCGGAACCGGCCCGCGCGGGCCAGTCCGTCCGCCCCGTCATCTCGTCGTGAGGGCCACGAAACGGACAGACATTTATCTTCGACTGAGGGGAGTGGCATGCTAGACGGGGAACGTTTGGTCGTCGCGGCTGGAGAGGGCGAGGTCGTCTTGCGGGGAGGCTTCGGGGTCGTCGGCAAGGTTTCGGGGAAGGTAACGGGCGGGGCGTTCTCGATCGTGGAGCACCCGCTCGAGCCGGGGGTGCTGGGTGCGCCTCCCCACACCGATAGGGACGAGGACGAGACCTCGTTCGTGATAGAGGGCGAGATCGGGGTGCTGATCGGCGAGGAGGAGTTTCGGGCCGGGGCTGGCTCCTACGTCCTCAAGCCGCGCGGCGTCGTGCACGCCTTCTGGAACCCGGGACC
>JADDPU010000310.1 GCA_016781725.1 Rubrobacter sp.
ACGGCTACGCCGGGGGCGACACCCGCTTCCAGCTCCTGGCCCGCCTGGTGTCGCCCACCACCCACCTCGGCCTCACCCTCAAGGCCGACCTGGCCGAGCCCGAGCTGCGGGCGCCGTCGCTCATCGAGGTCTTTCCTGGCGCCGACTGGCACGAGCGGGAGGTGTGGGAGATGTACGGTGTCGACTTCGAGGGCCACCCCAACCTCGTCCACCTCTACCTGCCGGGCGGCTTCGAGGGCCACCCCCTGCGCAAGGACTTCCCCCTCCTGGCCCGGGAGGTCAAGCCGTGGCCGGGCCTGGTCGACGTCGAGGCCATGCCCGGGGAGGAGTCGTCGTGACCGCCGTTTCCGACCGCGAGCAGCGGGCCTACATCGGCGCCCAGGCGGCCGACGCCCGGGTCAACGTCGAGCTCGAGACCGACGGCATGACGCTGAACCTCGGCCCGCAGCACCCGGCCACCCACGGGACCCTGCGGATCATCACCCGCCTCGACGGCGAGCAGGTGATCTCGGCCGAACCGGTGATGGGCTACATGCACCGGGGCTACGAGAAGCTCGTCGAGGTCCGCACCTACCCGCAGATCAACACCCTGGTCAACCGCATCGACTGGCTGGGCAGCTTCGCCAACGAGGTCCCCTTCATCCTGGCCGCCGAGCAGCTCATGGAGATCGAGGCCCCGCCGCGGGCGCAGTGGATCCGCACGATCCTCTTCGAGATGAGCCGCATCGCCAACATCACCCTGTTCCTGGGCGACATGGGCGTGCAGCTCGGTGCCATCACCGCGGTCTTCTACGCCTTCCGGGACCGGGAGCACGTGCTCAACCAGATCGAGGCGGCCACGGGGGGGCGCTTCCACCCAAACTACGACCGCATCGGCGGCCTCAAGGAGGACCTGCCCCGGGGGTGGGTGGCCGAGACCAAGTCGGTGATGGACAAGGTCCGCGACTTCTGCGACGAGATGGAGACCCTCCTCGTCGGCAACGAGATCTTCGAGACCCGGACCCGGGGCATCGGCGTCATCCCCGCCGAGGTCGCCCTGGGCTACGGGCTGTCGGGGGCCAACCTGCGGGCGTCGGGCGTCGACTGGGACCTGCGCCGGGACCAGGCCAGCCCCCTGGTTTGGTCCGAGGTCGACTGGAAGGTCTGGACCCACCCCGACGGGGACAGCTTCGCCCGCTACTGGGTCCGCCTCCAGGAGACCCGCGAGGCAGCGAACATCGTCGACCAGCTCCTGGACGGACTGCCCGCCGGGCCGATCATGGCCAAGGTGCCCCGCATCATCAAGGTGCCCGCCGGTGAGGCCTGGGTCTCCACCGAGAACCCCCTGGGCGAGATGGGCTACTACGTGGTGAGCAAGGGCGACCTCGGCCCCTTCCGGGTCAAGATCCGCACCCCCTCGTTCAACAACATCTCGGTGGTCCCCTGGGTCCTCAAGGGCGTCTACGTCCCCGACATCATCACCATCCTCGCGTCGCTGTACTTCATCTTGGGGGACATCGATAGATGACGCCCCAGTGTGAGCGCGCTGGCCGCCTGCACTTCTCCTCCCCCCCACATGAGGCAGTGCCGGTGGGGTCGATGGCAGAGCCGAGCGGGTGGCACCGAGGGAAGGGGCCCACCCGCCCGCAGCGAAGCGAGGACGGGTGGGAAGGAGTCAGCTCGGTGACAGGACCCGCTCGGCGGTCACGCACAGAGGGGCCAGCACCATGGAGCTAACCCTCGCTATCGAGCTCGCCTACTGGCAGCAGCTCACCGTCAAGGTCCTCGCCGTGCTCATCATCGTCCCCACCGCCACCGCCATCATCGTCCAGACCTTCCTGTTCAAGGTCATGGCCCACATGCAGAGCCGCCTCGGCCCCATGGAGGCCGGCCCCCACGGGGCCCTGCAGCTCATGGCCGACGGGGCCAAGTTCGTGCAGAAGGAGGTGCTGGCCCCGGCTCGGGCCGACCGGCGGGTGTTCGTGCTCGCCCCCGTGGTGGTGCTCCTGTCGACCTTCCTGCTGTTCGTGGTCATCCCCGCCGGACCCAGCGGGGTGGCCGAGGACCTCGACATCGGCATCTTCTTCGCCCTGGCCGTCTCGTCGATCTCGGTGCTCGGCGTGCTCATGGCCGGGTGGGCCTCGGCCAACAAGTACGCCCTCATCGGGGGCCTGCGGGCCGCCGGCCAGCTCATCGCCTACGAGCTGCCCCTGGTGCTGGCCGTGGTCGGCGTGGTCATCCAGGCCGGGACGCTCAGCCTTCAGGGGATCGTGCGGGCCCAGGCCGAGGGCGAGATCTTCGGGTTCGGCCTGCTCGGCCTGCCCTTCGTGTTCACCCAGTTCATCGGCTTCGCCCTGTTCCTCATCGCCACCCAGGCCGAGCTCACCCAGCCACCCTTCGACATGCCGGTGGCCGAGTCCGAGCTGGTGGCCGGCTACCAGGTGGAGTACAGCGGGCTGCAGTTCCTGTACTTCTATCTGGGCGAGTTCGGGGCCGCCTTCGCCTTCTCGGCGCTGGCCGCCACCATGTTCCTCGGCGGGTGGTGGGTGCCGGGGCTCGACCTCGACGGCGGCCTGCTGTCGAACCTGATCGGTCCCGCCGTGCTGTTCGCCAAGACCATGGCCGTGGCCTTCCTCATCTTCTGGATCCGCTTCACCTACCCTCGCCTGCGTGAGGACCAGCTCCAGACCTTCGCCTGGAAGTACCTGATCCCCCTGTCGCTCCTGAACATCCTGGCCACCGGGGTGTTCAAGGTCGTCTTCTAGTCACCAGGAAGGAGGACCCGCCCGTGCCCCAGCTCCCCGGCCTCGTCAAGGGCCTCGGCGTCACCCTGCGCACGATGCTGCGCCCGGCGGTGACGACCCAGTACCCCCACGTCAAGGAGGCGCCGACCAGCCGCGCCCGGGGGGTCATCGCCCTCAAAGAGGAGAACTGCACGGTCTGCATGCTCTGCGCCCGGCAGTGCCCCGACTGGTGCATCTACATCGAGGGCTACAAGACCAAGGCGCCGCCCCGCCGGCCGGGGGGCAAGCCCCGGACGGTGCAGCTCCTCGACCGCTTCGACATCGACTACTCGCTGTGCATGTACTGCGGCATCTGCGTCGAGGTCTGCCCCTTCGACGCCCTGTTCTGGAGCCCGGAGCACGAGTACTCCGAGCCCCGCATCGCCGATCTGCTCCACGACAAGGACCGTCTGGGGGAGTGGATGCAGGGCGTGCCCACCCCCGAGCCCCTCGAGGCCGGCGCCGTGGCCGGCAAGAAGTAGACGTGCCGGAGAACATCGCCTTTGGGATCCTGGCCCTGGTGGCCACACTGGCCGCCCTGCGGGTGGTCACCACCCGCAACGTGGTCCACGCCGCCCTGTACCTGGTCGTGGTCCTGGCCACCGTCGGTGCCCTGTACGTGCTGCTGGCCGCCGAGTTCGTGGCCGCCGTGCAGATCCTCATCTACATCGGAGCCATCCTGGTGCTGTTCCTGTTCGGGATCATGCTCACCCGGCCCACCATCGGGACCGACACCGGGCTCGACAACGACCAGCGCTGGATCGCCGGGGTCACCGGGCTGTTCCTGCTCGGGGTGCTGAGCTTCGTGCTGGTCGACGCCTTCGGCGACGAGCAGCTGCCCGACCTCGGGGGCGTGAGCCGTGAGGCGCTCACCGCCGAGCGGGGGACCGCGGCGGTGGGCGACGCCATCTTCTCCACCTACCTGGTCCCCTTCGAGGTGGTGTCGGTGCTCCTGCTCGCCGCCCTGGTGGGCGCCATCGTCCTGGCCCGGAGGGACTGATGCTGGTCAACCAGTTCCTCATCCTCGGGGCCGTGCTGTTCTGCATCGGGGTCTACGGGGTCCTGGCCCGGCGCAACGGGGTCCTCGTGCTCATGTCGATCGAGCTGATCCTCAACGCGGTGAACATCAACCTGGTCGCCCTCGGCTCCCTCCAGGGGCCCGAGGCGGCGGTGGCCGGGCAGGTCTTCACCCTGTTCGTGGTCACCATCGCCGCCGCCGAGGTGGGGGTAGGCCTGGCTATCGTCCTGCTCATCTACCGCAACCGAGCCAGCGTCGACCTCGACGAGGTCGACCTCATGAAGGGCTGAGCATGCTCGAGAGCATCTGGGTCATCCCGGCCGTCACGTTCGCCTCGTTCTGGCTCATCCTCTTCTTCGGCAAGCGCCTGCCCAAGCACGGCGCCGAGATCGGCATCGCCGCGCTGGGCATCGCCTTCGTGTTGTCGTGCGTCGCCGTGGTCGAGTGGAACGCCCGCCCGGCCGACGAGGTGGTCGAGGCCGGCCACGAGACCGGCGCCTTGGAGGAGGGCCACGGAGGGGCCGAGGTCGACGACGAGGGCCACGCCCTGGGTGAGGTGCAGACCCTGGCCCTCGAGTCGGCGGTAGAGGCCGAGGGTGGGGAGGGGGAGCACGAGGCCGAGCCCATCCGCTCGGCCGTGGAGCGCAACCTCACCTGGTTCTCCTTCGGCGGCGTCGACGTCACCGTGGGCACTGCCGTCGACGGCCTGACCGTCGTGCTGCTGTTCACCGTGGCGCTCATCTCGTTGCTCGTGCACGTCTTCTCCACCAACTACATGCACGGTGACGTGCGCTTCACCTACTTCTTCGCCGCCCTGTCGTTGTTCACCACGGGGATGCTGTTGCTGGTCGTGTCCTCCAGCCTGCTCCAGGCCCTCTTCGGCTGGGAGCTGATGGCCCTGTGCAGCTTCATGCTCATCGGCCACTGGTGGGAGAAGAAGCCCAACTCCGATGCGGCCATGAAGGCCTTCCTGACCACCCGCACCGGCGACATCGGCCTGCTGGTGGGCATCGTGATCATGTTCTTCGCGGCCGGCCAGACCTTCGACATCGCCGCCATCAACGAGGCGGCCCTGTCGGGGGCGATGGCCGAGACCGCGCTGGTGGCGGGGGCGGCTGCCCTGTTCATCGGGGTCATCGGCAAGTCGGCCCAGTTCCCGCTGCACACCTGGCTGCCCGACGCCATGGCCGGTCCCACCCCGGTCTCGGCCCTCATCCACGCGGCCACGATGGTGGTGGCCGGGGTCTACCTGGTGGCTCGCCTCTACGGGGTGTTCTGGGAGGCCTTCGACATCGGGGCCGGGGGGGTCAACCCCATCGCCCTCATCGGCGGCATCACCATCCTCATCGCCGCCGCCCTGGCCTTCGTCCAGACCGACATCAAGAAGGTGCTGGCCTACTCGACCGTCAGCCAGCTCGGCTACATGGTGATGGCCCTGGGCGTGGGGGCGTGGACGGCGGCCATCTTCCACTTGTTCACCCACGCCTTCTTCAAGGGCCTGCTCTTCCTCGGGGCCGGCTCGGTCAGCCACGCCGTGCACAGCTTCGAGATGAAGGACGACATGGGGGGCCTGCGCAAGTTCATGCCGGTCACCTACACCACCTTCATGATCGGCTCGCTGGCCCTGGCCGGGCTGTTTCCCTTCGCCGGCTTCTGGTCCAAGGACGAGATCCTCCTCGGGGCCGCCGAGAACGGCTACCGACTCTTCGAGGTGGTGGGGATAGTGGGCGCCTTCATGACCGCGGCCTACATGACCCGCTGCGTCTACCTCACCTTCTTCGGCCGCTACCGGGGCCACGGCCACCCCCACGAGTCGCCGCCGGCCATCACCGTGCCCCTGATCGTGCTGGCCGTGTTCTCCGTGGGCGCGGGGTTCCTCAACTTCCCCGGCTTCGAGCGGTTCTTCGAGCTCACCGAGAACCGCGTGTTCCTCCTGGCCGGGGTCGAGCACCACAGCTTCGAGGTCTTCCCCGCGGTGGTCTCGAGCGCGGTGGTGCTGGCCGGGCTGGCCTTCGGGGGGATGCTCTTCTTCGCCCGGCACCTGCCCCGGGGGGTCACCGCCCGCAGCGGTGCGGCTCGGGCCGGCTATTCGTTCCTCGTCAACAAGTACTACCTCGACCACCTCTACACGGGCGTGGTCATCGGCTCCATCAAGGGTGGGATCGCCCGGGCCGCCTACTGGATCAACCAGAAGGTGATCGACGGGGTGGTCAACGGCGTGGGCATCGCCTCCAAGCGCACCGGGAGCTGGGTCTACCGCCACATCGACCAGCAGGTGGTCGACGGGGCCGTGAACGGCGCCGGCTTCGGGGCCGAGGGCTTCGGGGGGATCCTGCGCACGATCCAGACCGGCCGCGTCCAGCAGTACGGTGCCCTGCTCTTCGGAGCGTCCGCCGTGCTGGCGCTCACCCTCGTCATCTTCATCTGAGCGACGCTCGTCGTCGGGACCTCGACCAAGGAGGAACAGGAGCACCATGGACGGCCTCGACGACATCGCACTGACCGCCGCGGTCTTCCTGCCCCTGGTGGGGGCGGCCGCCATGATGCTGACGCCCCGCGAGCACGACACCGGCCACAAGGTGATCGCCCTGCTCACCACCCTGGTGACCCTCGCCGTGGGCGTCTACCTGCTCGTGGGCTTCGACTACGGGCGGGCCGACGTTCTGCAGTTCGACGTGAACACCTCCTGGATCGACGTCATCAACAGCCGCTACATCCTCGGGGTCGACGGCATCTCCCTGCCCCTGCTGCTGCTGTCGATGTTCGTCTGCGTGCTGGTGGTGATCTACTCCTGGAACCACTTCCCCGAGCCCCACAACCCCAAGGCGTTCCTCATCCTCATCCTGGTGCTGGAGACGGGGATGAACGGCACCTTCGTGGCCCAGGACCTGATCCTGTTCTTCGTGTTCTTCGAGGTCGTGCTGTTGCCGATGTACTTCATGATCGGGGTGTGGGGTGGTGAGCAGCGCCAGTACGCGGCCATCAAGTTCTTCCTGTTCACCCTGTTCGGCTCGGCCCTCATGATCCTCAGCTTCCTCGCCCTGTTCTTCCAGGGCGGGCAGACCTTCGCCATCGCCGACCTGGTGGCGGTGGCCTCCGACAACATCCCCCGCTCGTCCCAGCTCCTCATCTTCGGCGGGCTGTTCATGGGCTTCGCCATCAAGGTGCCGATGTTCCCGTTCCACACCTGGCTGCCCGACGCCCACACCCAGGCCCCCACCCAGGGGTCGGTCATCCTGGCCGCCATCCTGCTCAAGCTCGGGACCTACGGCTTCGTGCGCATCGCCATCCCGATCCTGCCCGAGGCGGCCATGGCCTGGGCGCCCTGGATCGGCGGCCTGGCCGTGATCGGGATCATCTACGGAGCCCTGGGGTGCCTGGCCCAGAGCGACATGAAGCGACTGATCGCCTTCTCCTCGGTGGCCCACATGGGCTACGTCATGCTCGGGATCGCCACGCTGACCGAGTTCGGCATCAACGCGGCCGTGTTCGGCATGGTGGCCCACGGCCTCATCACCGGGATGCTGTTCTTCGTGGCCGGCTCGGTGAAGGACCGCTTCCACACCCTCGAGCTCTCCCGCCTGGGCGGGCTGCTGCTGCAGTCGCCCCGCATGGGCTGGATCCTCGGCTTCTGCGCCATGGCCTCGCTCGGCCTGCCCGGCCTGGCCGGGTTCTGGGGCGAGTTCCCGGCCATCCTGGCCGCCTACAACCCGGCCGAGGGCCTGTCGGAGGTCCTGTTCCGCACCTACATGGTGGTGGCCGCGGTGGGCACCGTCTTCGCCGCCGGCTACCTGCTGTGGATGTTCCAGCGGACCGCCTTCGGCACCCCGAGGGAGGAGTTCGCCCAGGCCCGGATCCCGGGGATGCACTGGCCCGAGTACGTGGCCTGGACCCCGATGCTGATCCTCATCGTGGTGCTGGGCCTGTTCCCCGGCCTGCTGTTCGGGCTCACCACCGATGCCGTGGGTGGCGCCGTGGCCGCCCTGGGCGGAGGAAGCTGATGCCGGCGGTCTTCGATGCCCCGGGCATCGACTACCACGCCTTCGCCCCCGAGATCGTCCTGGTCACCACCCTGGTGCTCCTGCTCTTCGTCGACCTCGTCTTCGAGGAGCGGGGCCGCTGGGCCAGCTCCACGGTGGCCGGCATCGGGCTGCTGGCCGCGGTGGTGCCCGTGCTCACCCTGGCCGTCGACGGCGCCGACCGCAGCCTGTTCGCCGGGGCCTACGCCGTCGACAACTTCGCCCTGGTGCTCAAGGCGCTGTTCCTGGTGGCCGGCTACGTCACCGTGCTCATCAGCACCGACTACGTCGCCGAGGGCGACTACTACGAGGGTGAGTACTACTTCATGCTGGTGTCGTCCCTGCTGGGCATGACGGTGATGGCCTCGGCCCGGGACCTCGTCAGCATCTTCGTGGCCCTCGAGCTGCTGTCGATCCCCGCCTACCTGCTCGCCGGGTGGCGCAAGCGCGACCTGCGGGGCAACGAGGCCTCGCTCAAGTACTACCTGCTCGGCGTCTTCGCCTCGGCCGTGATGCTCTACGGCATGTCCCTGGTCTTCGGCGTGAGCGGGTCCACGCTGCTGTCCGATGTCGGCGAGGCGCTGTCCCGGGGGGCCGAATCCCAGCCGCTGATCACCGTGGGCATCGTCTTCATCGTGGTCGGCTTCGCCTTCAAGGTCTCGGCCGTGCCCTTCCACACCTGGGCCCCCGACACCTACCAGGGCGCCCCCACCCCCATCACCGCCTTCTTGTCGGTGGCCTCCAAGGCGGCCGGGTTCGTGGCCCTGGTCCAGCTGGTCTTCATCGGCTTCCTCGGCCGGGAGGACGTGTGGGCGCCCATGTTCTGGGTCCTGACCGCCCTCACCATGACCGTGGGCAACCTGATCGCGCTGCGCCAGACCAACGTCGTGCGCCTGCTGGCCTACTCGTCGGTGGCCCAGGCCGGGTTCATGCTGGCCCCCTTCGCGGTGGCGGCCGACATCCCCGCCGACCGGGGCGGTGTCGGCGCCGCCACCGGGGCGTTGGTCACCTACCTGCTCATCTACGCGGGGATGAACCTGGGCGCCTTCGCCGTGGTCATGGCCGTGGCCCGCCGGACCCGGTCGGCCGAGATCGACGCCTTCCGGGGGCTGTTCGGCTACGCCCCGGCGCTGGCCGTGCTCATGGTCATCTTCGTGTTCGCCCTGGCCGGCATCCCGCCCCTGGCCGGCTGGTACGCCAAGCTGGTGGTGTTCAAGACCCTGCTCGACGCCGGCTCGGTGGCCGCGGTCACCCTGGCCGTGGTGGCGGCGGTGAACTCGGTGATCGCCCTGTTCTACTACGCGTCGGTGGCCCGGGCCATGGTCATGGAGTCCCCCGCCGACGCCGGCTCGGGCCGGGTTCGGGTGCCGGCCTCGCTGGGCGCCGCCCTGGGCATCTGTGCCCTGGCCACCCTCGCCTTCGGAGCCTTCCCCGGCCTGATCGCCGAGCTGGGCGACCTGGCCCTGCTCGGCGTCCTTCCCTGAGCCCGCTCTCCCGTCGCCTCCAGGCCGCCCGTTCTTTGTCGCCTTATGTACCAGAGCGGTACGTCAGGCGACAAAGAACCTGGCGGTCACCCCGTCGTCGACTCGGTCCGGCGGGCGGGTGGGCTGCGCTTCGACCGCTTCGTCGAAGCCGCCCTCTACGGGCCCGGCGGGTTCTTCACCTCGGTGGGGCGGGGCGCCGGGCGCCGAGCCGACTTCGTCACCAGCGTGGAGGTGGGCTCGCTCTTCGGGGCGGTGGTGGCCCGAGCCCTGGACGCCGAGTGGGTGCGCCTGGGCCGGCCCGACCCCTTCGTGGTGGTCGAGGCGGGTGCCGGTCGGGGAGCCCTGGCCCGGGACGTGCTGCAGGCCGAGCCCGAGTGCGCCCCGGCCCTTCGCTACGTGTGCGTGGAGCGCTCGGCCCGGCTGCGAGCCGAGGCCGAGGCCCTGCTCCCGGTCGAGCCTCCCGCCACCGTGCTCGGCCTGGGCCGGGCCCGCGGTCCCGACGACGACGTCTCGGTCGTGGCCGCAGGACCGTCGGTGGCCGTGCTCGCCGATCTCCCGGTGCCGGTCCCCTTCGGGGTGGTCCTGGCCAATGAGCTGCTCGACAACCTGCCCTTCCGGCTGCTCGAGCGCCGGGAGGCGGGTTGGGCCGAGGTCTTCGTCGGGCCCGGCCCGACCGAGGGCACCCTGGCCGAGGTGCTGGTCGACGCTCCGCCCGAGACGGTGGCCGCCACCGGCCTGGCGCCCGATGCCGGGCCCGGAGCCCGGGTGCCGTTCCAGCAGGCAGCCCGAGCGTGGCTGGCCCGGGCGGGCACGGTGGTGGGGGCGGGCAGGGTGGTGGTCGTCGATTACGCCGACACCACCGCCTCCCTGGCCCGGCGCCCCTGGCGGGACTGGCTCCGCACCTACCGGGGGCACGGTCGGGGTGGGGCCCCGCTCGACCACCCCGGCGACCAGGACCTGACCTGCGAGGTGGCCGTCGACCAGCTGGCTCGGGTGCGGGTCCCCCGCTCGGATCGGCCCCAGGCCGAGTGGCTGGCCGGTCACGGCATGGACGAGCTGGTGGCGGCGGCCCGGAGCACCTGGCACGAGCGGGCCGGCGTCGGGGACCTGGCCGCCCTGGCCGCCCGCAGCCGGATGGGCGAAGCCGAGGCCCTGGGCGACCCCGCCGGCCTGGGCGCCTTCCGGGTCCTGGAGTGGGAGGTGGGCCGGTGAGCACCCGGGCCGCGGCGGCGCTGGTGTTCGCCACCTCGGCCGCGGTGCTGGTGCTGGAGATCCTGGCCGGACGACTGGTGGCACCCTACGTGGGAGTCTCCATCGAAACCTTCACCGGCGTCATCGGGACGGTGTTGGCCGGGATCGCCCTCGGCAGCGCGGCCGGAGGGCGCCTGGCCGACCGGCGCGACGCCCGACCTCTCGTCGGTCCCATCGTGGCCCTCGGCGGTGGCTTGGCCCTGGCGTCGCTGCCGGTCGTGACGGCCTTGGGGCCGGCGGTGGCCGGCGGGGGACCGGCGGCGATCGTGGTCCTGGCCGGGGCCGCCTTCTTCGCCCCGGCCGCGGTGCTCAGCGCCGTCAGCCCCATGGCCGCCAAGCTGCGCCTAGCGAGCCTCAGTGAGACCGGGGCGGTGGTGGGCGGCCTGTCGGCGGCCGGCACCGCCGGGGCCCTGTTCGGGACCTTCGTCACCGGGTTCCTGCTGGTGGCAACCGTGCCCACCCGTCCCCTCGTGCTCGCCCTGGGCACCGGCCTGGTGGTGGCCGGGGTGGTCCTGTGGTGGCGGCTGAGCCGCCAGCGTCCCAGCCCGGCAGCCCTCGTCGCCTTCCTGGCGGTGGGTGGGGTGGCCGCGGCCGTGCCTGGCGAGTGCCAGGAGCACACGTCGTACTACTGCGCCAAGATCGAAGTCGACCCCACCCGCCCGTCAGGGCGCCTCCTGATGCTCGACAACCTGCGCCACAGCTACATCGACCTGGCCGACCCCACCTACCTCGAGTTCCGCTACGTCCGCCTCTTCGCCGACCTGGTCGAGGCCACCCTCGGCGAGGACCAGCCGGTCGATGCCCTGCACATCGGCGGTGGGGGCTTCAGCTTCCCCCGTTACCTGGCCGCCACCCGCCCGGGGTCCACCAGCCTGGTGCTCGAGCTCGACCCCGGCCTGGTGGAGCTGGCCACCGAGGAGCTGGGCCTGGTGCGGGGTCCCGACCTCCAGGTGCAAGTTGGTGATGCCCGAACGGCGCTCGCCGGCCTCGGCGACGACCGCTTCGACCTCGCCGTGGGCGACGCCTTCGGCGGATTGTCGGTGCCCTGGCACCTGGCCACCGTCGAGGTCGCCGAGGAGATCGACCGGGTGCTGCGGCCCGAGGGGGTGTACCTGGCCAACCTGATCGACGGCGGTCCGGACCGCCTCGTCCGGTCCGAGACGGCCACGCTCCAGGAGGTGTTCGCCCACGTGGCCGTGGTCGCCCCCCCGGCGAGCGCCGGCGACTCCCCGGCCAACTACGTACTGGTGGCCTCCCAGGCCCCCCTCCCCCAGGCCGTGGCTGATGTCCCCCCCGCCGAGGGCGTCGTCCTGACCGCGGCCGCTCTCGGCGCCTTTGTGGGCGACACCCGGCCCCTCACCGACGACTTCGCCCCCGCCGACCAGCTCCTGACCCACCGCTAGCCTCCCCACCATGTCGCCCGAGCCCTCGCACAACCCCGCCATCGAGGTCTACGGCCTCGAGGACCGCACCTTCCCGCCGCCGGTCGAGGTGGCCTGCGACGCCCTGGTCACCGGCAACGAGCTCCACGAGGAGGCCGAGACCGACTACGAGGGCTTCTGGGCCCGCCAGGCTGGCGACCTGCTCACCTGGCACCGGGAGTGGGACACCATCCTCGAGTGGGACCTGCCCTACGCCCGCTGGTTCGTGGGTGGCCGGCTCAACGCGGCCGAGAACTGCGTGGACCGCCACGTGGCCGCCGGCCAGGGCGACAAGGTGGCCTTTCACTGGGAGGGTGAGCCGGGCGACACGCGCACCCTCACCTACGCCGACCTGCAGATCGAGGTGTGCCGCTTCGCCAACGTGTTGAAGGGCCTCGGGGTCACCAAGGGCGACCGGGTGGCCATCTACCTCCCCATGATCCCCGAGCTGCCCGTGGCCATGCTGGCCTGCGCCCGCCTCGGTGCCCCCCACTCGGTGGTCTTCGGCGGGTTCTCCTCGGAGTCCCTGGCCGGGCGGATCGACGACGCCGAGGCCAAGGTCCTCGTGACCGCCGACGGCGGCTGGCGACGGGGCAAGGCCGTCCCCCTCAAGGACAACGCCGACGTCGCGCTGGCCACCACCCCCTCCATCGAGCACGTGGTGGTGGTGCGGCGCACGGGCGAGGACGTGGCCATGACCGAGGGCCGCGACCAGTGGTACCACGACCTGGTGGAGGGTGCCTCCGCCGACTGCCCGGCCGAGCCCATGGACGCCGAGGACCTGCTCTACCTGCTCTACACCTCGGGGACCACCGCCCGGCCCAAGGGGATCATGCACACGACCGGGGGCTACCTGACCCAGGTCGCCTTCACCCACAAGTACGTCTTCGACCTCCACGCCCACACCGACGTGTACTGGTGCGCGGCCGACATCGGCTGGGTCACCGGCCACAGCTACATCGTCTACGGGCCCCTGGTGAACGGGGCCACGTCGGTCATGTACGAGGGCAGCCCCGACCATCCCGGGCGCGACCGCTGGTGGGACATCATCGAGCGCTACAAGGTGAGCATCCTCTACACCGCCCCGACGGCGGTCCGCACGTTCATGAAGTGGGGGACGGCCGAGCCCGCCGCCCACGACCTGTCGTCGTTGCGGGTGCTGGGCAGCGTGGGCGAGCCCATCAACCCCGAGGCCTGGATGTGGTACCGCCAGCACATCGGTGGCGGCACCTGCCCGGTGGTCGACACGTGGTGGCAGACCGAGACCGGCGCCATCATGATCTCCCCGCTCCCCGGGGCCACCACCACCAAGCCGGGGTCGGCCACCTTCCCCCTGCCCGGCGTGGCCGCCGAGGTGGTCGACGACGCCGGCCAGACGGTGACCCAGGGCGGGGGCTACCTCACCCTGACCCGTCCCTGGCCCTCGATGCTGCGGGGGATCTACGGCGACCCCGAGCGCTACCAGGAGACGTACTGGAGCCGCTTCGAGGGGCGCTACTTCGCCGGCGACGGCGCCCGCATCGACGACGACGGCTACTTCTGGCTGCTCGGCCGGGTCGACGACGTGATGAACGTCTCGGGCCACCGGGTCTCCACCGCCGAGGTCGAGTCGGCCCTGGTCGACCACCCCGGCGTGGCCGAGTCGGCGGTGGTGGGGGCCAAGGACGAGGTGACGGGCCAGGCCATCGTCGCCTTTGTCACCCTCAAGGGTGAACAGGAGGCCAGCGACGGGCTGGGCCAGGAGCTGCGGCGCCACGTGGCCACCAAGATCGGCCCGACGGCGCGGCCCAAGACGGTGATCTTCACCGACGACCTGCCCAAGACCCGCAGCGGCAAGATCATGCGCCGCCTGCTGCGCGACGTGGCCGAGGGGCGCGACCTGGGCGACACCACCACCCTGGCCGACCCGGCCGTGGTCGAGGAGATCCGCCGCCGGGCGACCGAGGCTCCCAGCGAGGACTGAACACCCGGGGACTCTGGCTGCTTCAGAGCGATCTTTGTCGCGTTCTCTACCGCCGAGGTACCCAACGCGACAGAGAACGAGGGAGGGGCTCAGGTATCGGCGCCCAGCTCCTGGCGAGCCCGGCGCAGCCTGGCTGTCAGCGCGGAGTCGGCGTCGCCGAGGTCGACGATCCAACGGTCGAGGGCGTCGACGGCGAGCTGCTCGGGGGCGCGGGATCCGTCGGCCGGCAGCGGCCGGTTGGCCCGGGCAAGGGGGCTCTCCGAGGACGGCCCCTCGTCCATGGCTCCCTGCGAGCGCTTGGAGAAGGCGATGGCGACGAGCAGGATCACCAGGGCGGCGCCGGCGATGGCCAGGCGGGCGCCGGTGTTGTCCTGGAGGTTGATCACCGCGGGCAGGATCAGCAGCGAGACCAGGTTCATGACCTTGATGAGGGGGTTGAGGGCAGGCCCGGCGGTGTCCTTGAAGGGGTCGCCCACGGTGTCGCCGATCACCGCCGCCTTGTGGGCCTCGGAGCCCTTGCCCCCCTCGTGGCCGTCCTCGATGTACTTCTTGGCGTTGTCCCAGGCCCCGCCGGCGTTGGACAAGAAGTTGGCCATGAGCTGGCCGGTGAGGATCACAGCGGCGAGGAAGGCGCCCAGCGCGAAGTAGTTGATGCCGAAGCCGATGATCACCGGGGTGAGCACCGCCAGGAGGGCGGGCGTGGCCAACTCCCGCAGGGAGGCGGCGGTGCAGATGTCGATCACCGCCCCGTGATCGGGCTTCTCGGTGTAGTCCATGATCCCGGGGTGCTCGCGGAACTGCTTGCGCACCTCCTGAACGACCACCGCCGCCGTCCGGCTGACGGCCCGAATGGCCAGCGACGAGAACAAGAAGGCCACCGAGCCGCCGACCAGCAACCCGATGAAGGTGGTGGGGTCGGCCACGTTGATGGAGGTGAGGGGGTCGGAGAACAGCGCCGAGCCCACCAGGCCGAGGTCGAGCTCGCCGGCGATGGTCTCGATGAAGCTGGCGAACAAGGCCACCGAGGCGATGACGGCCGAGCCGATGGCAAAGCCCTTGGTGACCGCCTTGGTGGTGTTGCCCACCGCGTCGAGGCTCACCATGATCCGCTCGGGCTCCCCTTCGAACTCCCCCGACATCTCGGCGATGCCCGCGGCGTTGTCCGAGACCGGGCCGAAGGTGTCCTCGGAGACGACTACACCGGTGGTGGCCAACATCCCCATGCCGGTGAGGGCCACCAGGTAGAGGGAGAACTGGAGGTTGCCCCCGCCCAGGCCCACGGCCACGGCGAGGGCGCCGGCGATGGCGACGATGGCCCACACGGTGGACTCCAGGCCCGAGCTGAGGCCCGAGAGCACGGTGGTGGCCGGCCCGGTGCGGGCCGCTTCGGCGATCTCGCGCACCGGAGCCTTCTCGGTGGAGGTGAAGTACTCGGTGAGGCGGCTCACGATCTGGGCCAGGACCAGCCCCGCCACCACCGCGGCGAAGACCTTCCAGCCCTCGTTGCCGTTGTCGTTGCCCACGTAGAGCAGGGCGACCGCGCCCGTGCCCACGATGGTGAGCAGCCCGGCGGTGAGGAAGCCCCGGTTGATGGGGGCCATGGCGCTGCGGTCCTGGGGGGTGGCCCGTACCGCGTAGACGCCCACGATGGAGGCGAGCACCCCGATGGCCCGGGCGACCACGGGGAAGATGAGGCCCAGGGCGGGGTTGGCGCCGATGGACTCGAAGGCGGCCACGCCGAGGATGATGGAGGCGACCAGGGTGACCTCGTAGGACTCGAACAGGTCGGCGGCCATCCCCGCGCAGTCGCCCACGTTGTCGCCCACGTTGTCGGCGATGGTGGCCGGGTTGCG
>JADDPU010000334.1 GCA_016781725.1 Rubrobacter sp.
TGGATGATCCGCAACCTCGACGACTCCGGCCAGGTGGAAGGCTACGAGAAAAAGGGCGCCACGGTCATAAAGGGTGAGGGCAGGATCTCGGGCTCGGGCAAGGTCGAGGTGAACGGGGAGACCCTCCAGGCCGAGCACATCATCGTCGCGACCGGCTCCGCCCCGAACATACCGCCGGTAGAGGGCCTCGATGACGTTACCGTGTGGACGAACCGCGAGGTGACGACGAGCCGCGAGGTTCCGGAGCGCACCGTCATCATCGGCGGGGGGCCAAACGGCATAGAGGCCGCGCAGTGGCTCTCCCGCTTCGGCTCCGATGTGACCATCGTGCAGTCGCCCGATAGGCTCATGAACCGCGAGGATCCGAAGGTCGGCGACCTTATAAGGGAAGCCCTCGAAGAGGAGGGCATCCGGGTTGTTACGGGCCGGAAGGCCGTCAGGGCGCGCAAGGACGCCGGGGGCGCGGTCGTGGAGCTCGATGACGGTACGGAAGTAGCGACGGACGTGGTGGTGGTCGCCGTGGGGCGCAAGCCCCGCACCGAGGAAATCGGGCTGGAGTCCGTCGGCATCGGGCCGAACGGCAAGGGCCTGCCCGTAGACGAGCGCTGCCGGCTCGCCGATGGGGTATGGGCTCTCGGGGACGTCACGGGGGTAGCGCTCTTCACCCACGTCGCCATGTACCAGGGCCGCGTCGTCGCCGACAACATCCTCGGCAAGGAGAGGCGGGCCGACTACCGCGGGATACCGAGGGTCGTCTTCTCCGACCCGGAGATCGCCGCCTGTGGCCTTACCGAGGAGACGGCGCGCGAAGAGGGCGTAGACGTTGCCGCAACGACCCTCGACGCGACCAGGGCCATAGCTCGCCCCTGGACCTACGAGGAGAACCCGCGGGGCAGCCTGTCGCTTATCGCCGACCGGGAGCGGCGGGTGCTCGTCGGGGCGTGGGCGGTCGCGCCGCTTGCGGGAGAGTGGATCCACCAGGCCTCCCAGGCCATCCGGGCGGAGATCCCAATCGAGAAGCTCCTCGATTCGGTGGCGCAGTTCCCGACCTACTCCGAGGCCTATCTCAAGGCGCTCGAACGT
>JADDPU010000143.1 GCA_016781725.1 Rubrobacter sp.
CCGAGTTCCTGAGCGCCGACATCCGCGACCGGGAGGCCGTGAGGTCGGCGCTCGAAGACGTGGACGTGGTCTTCCACCAGGCGGCCTACGGCGGCTACATGCCGGAGATCTCCAAGTACGTGCACGTCAACAGCTTCGGCACCGCCCAGATGCTCGAGATCATCCGCGACGAGAACCTGCCGGTCGGGAAGGTCATCGTCGCCTCCTCGCAGGCCGTCTACCGCGAAGGCGCGGCTCTCTGCCCGAGGCACGGCCTCGTCTTCCCGGAGACCCGCCCCGCCGAGCAACTCGCGACCGGGGACTACGCCGTCCGCTGCCCGAAGCCCGGCTGCGACGAGCCCTCGGCGCCGACCGCCACACCCGAGGAGGCCCCGACGGGGGGCGAGACCGTCTACGCCATCACCAAGTCGGACCAGGAACGGTTGGTCCTGACGTGGGGGCGGCAGACGGGGATACCCACCGTGGCGCTGCGCTACTCGTGCACCTACGGACCCCGCCAGTCGGTCTTCAATCCCTACACAGGGGTCATCGCGATCTTCGCGACGCGCCTGTTGAACGGCCAACCGCCAGTGCTCTACGAGGACGGCGGGCAGACCCGCGACTTCTGCTACGTCGGGGATATCGCCCGCGCCAACCTGCTCGCGGCCACGACCGACAAGCTCGACGGCCTGCCGGTAAACGTGGGCAGTGGCCGGGCGACGACCATCCGCAAGGTCGCGCAGATGGTATCCGAGGCACTAAACGTACCGATAGAGCCCATAGCCAGGGGCGAGTTTCGGCCCGGAGAGATGCGCCACCTTACATCGGACATCTCCCGCGCCGCCTCGGCCGGCTACGCCCCGGAGGTGGACCTGGTCGACGGCATCGGCCGGTACATCGGGTGGATAAAGGACCAGGGGAACGTCCGCGATTACTTCGCGGAGGCCGAGAAGGTGCTCCGGGCGAAGAGCATCGTCCACGAAATACGCTCCCCCGAAGGCTCCGCCGATCCCGAACGACGTTAGCCCAACGCCTCATCCTCCCCGCTATGAAGGCG
>JADDPU010000303.1 GCA_016781725.1 Rubrobacter sp.
CGGCTTGTGGCGTTGGAGGCGTGGCTATTCGTCTTGCCCTACTGTGCGATAGCTACCGTAAGCTTTCTCGCCGGGCTCGCGATCTGCGTCAAGCTGCTAGGGGTTTTCTCCGGTACTCCAATGCCCTGGCACGATATCGGTGTCGTTTTGATCTTGGTAGGCGTCATCGGCGTCCTCGGCACCGCGAGCGTGGCGGTGTTCGGCGTAAGGGGCCTGCAAGAGAACCCGGAGTAAAGCGTTGGTTGGCTCGGTCGAGGGTGCTCGCGGGTCGAAGTGCTATAAACACCCAGTGATCCTGGCGATAGAGACCTCCTGCGACGACACTTGCGCCGCCATCGTGCAACCCGACGGGCGCCGCGCCCTCTCGAACGTCGTCCACACGCAGACCGAGCACGCGCGCTACGGCGGGGTCGTCCCCGAGGTCGCCTCCCGCGCCCACCTCGAGCGCCTGGACGGGGTCGTGAAGGAGTCTCTCTTTGCCGCCGGTCTCTCCCTGGACGACGTGCAGAGCGTCGCGGTCACGGTGAGGCCGGGTTTGATCGGCGCCCTCCTCGTCGGGGTCGCGGCGGCGAAGGGCCTGGCCTACGCCCGCCGGCTCCCGCTCGTCCCCGTGAACCACCTCGAAGGCCACGTGGCCGCCGCCTACCTCGCGGACCCGGCGCTGGAGCCGCCGTTCGTGGCCCTGATCGCCTCTGGCGGACACACCGCCCTCTACCACGTGGTTGGCGTCGACCGCGGGATGCGCCTCCTCGGCGAGACCCTCGACGACGCCGCCGGGGAGGCGCTGGATAAGGGCGCCAGGATGCTCGGCCTCGGCTTCCCCGGCGGACCGGCGATCTCGAGGGCCGCCAGGGACGGAGACCCGGACCGCCACGACTTCCCCGTCGGCCTGAAGAACCGGGCGAACCTGGACTTCAGCTTCTCCGGCCTCAAGACCAGCCTGCTCTACAAGCTCAAGGGGATGGACGCGGAGCGGGTCCGCGAGGAGCTGCCGCACCTCGCCGCGGGCTACGAGGCCGCCGTGGTCGAGGCGCTCTCCCGCAAGCTCCTGCGCGCGGCACAGATCACCGAGGCTCGGGTGCTCGTGGTCGCCGGGGGGGTCGCGGCCAACGCCCTCCTGCGCCGCACGCTGGAAGAGGAGTGCGTGAGGCTCGAAGTGGACCTCGTCATCCCGCCGCCCGAACTGTGCACGGACAACGCGGCCATGATAGGGGCCGCAGCCGCGCACACGCCCGCCGTCGCCTACCCCGATTACCTCGCCCTCAACGCCCGGAGCGTCTAGCACGCGCCCCCGGCGGCGGGGCCCTCTCCTTGACGGTCGGTGGCCGATCTGTGAGAGTACTGCCCGGTCTTTAGAGTCGATTTTCCTGGAAAGGAGGGGGTTCCCGTGCCGGATTTCGGCTGGACGAGGCTTGCCTACTTGCTGCTCGTCCTGACGGTCCTGACGGTCCTCGCCCGGCCCGGAAGCCCTGGCACCGAGACGAGATCCCTGGTCGTCGAGTCCCCAAGGGGCGCGATATCGTCCACCGATGCCAGGTCCTCCGACGCTGCGGAAACCGCAGGGAGCATAGAGATGGCGCGCCGGATCGAGCGCGAGATCTCCTCCCTGGTGGATCTCGGCGGCGTCGGGGGCGCACCGAGAGCGCAAAGCGCCGGCCCCGTAACGCGCGTCTCGAGCCCTGACGCCGCCCCGTCCGGTGCCCACGCCACGACCCTGCCCGTCTTCTTCCGCCCACCCGCCGCCGGCCGCTCCTCGGCAAGCGCGGGGCCGGTCTGCGGCGACCTCGGCAGGTTCCCGGCGAGCAGGCGGATCGTGTTCCCGCTCGATCGGCGGTACTTCTACTCTTACGAAGACACCTGGGGGGTCCCACGCCCGCAGGGCGGCCACGAGGGCACCGACCTGATGGCCCCCGCGGGCGCCCCGGAGTACGCGGTTACCGACGGCACCGTGGTCCCCGTCGCCGGGTCCAACGAGCGCGGTTGGAACACCCTCGGCGGCTACGCGGTGATGGTCAGGGCCGACTACTCGATAGGACCTGTAAAGGCGGGCGACCTCTTCTACTACGCGCACCTGGCCCGGAGGAGCCCGCTCGAGGTCGGCGCCAGGGTGAGGGCGGGTCAGGTGGTCGGCTACTCCGGGGACACGGGCCAGGGACCGGAGGTCACACGCGGCCTCTTCCCCGCGCACCTGCACCTCGGATGGTACGACGCGACCGGGGCCAGGAGCGAGGCCGGCTCCGGCGCCATGAACCCCTACCCGCTGCTCGAGTGGATCAAGGCCAACGGCGGCGCCGTCACCGGCGGCTCGGGCGCCCACTACTGCGAGGCCCCGAACCCCGTCCCCTCCACCGGCGAGGGAGGTTGGCCCGCTCCCGACACCCCCGGCGTCAGCCCCGACCTCGACACCAACTCGAACGAGCCTGGGCCAAGCCCGGCCTTCCGGAACGAGACCCTTATGCGGATCGCCCCCATCCGGAGGGCCGCACCCGCGCAGAGAGTCACCCCCGAGCGGCCGGCCCGGGCCTTGCAGGACCGCACCCCGCAGAGAGACCCGCGCGCCATGCCCGGGCGGGCCCCGAAGACGGAGCGTACCAAGCCCCCCATACCCGCACCACCCCGGACCCCTGAGACAGAGCCTCCGGCTACAAAGCCAACGAGGCCCGAATCACCGAAGCCCGGGCCTCCCCCGAGGCGCGAACCCTCCGTCCCCGAAGCCCCGAAGCCCTCCCGGAAGCACTCGGCCTCGAATGCCGGCGCGTCTCCCTCCGAGGAGCCTCAGTCCCCCGATCTGGTCCGGGAGGCTCTCGGCGTACCGTGGGCCGAGCCGGCTCTACAGGATCTGCCCCTCCAGGACTGGCTGGAGGGCTTGATCCCCGACCTCTACCGCGAGCCCGCCGGTACACAGAACCACATCCGGCCCGACGAGGACCGAGGAGAGGACAAGCCTCAGAGGGGGCAAGACCAACAGCGCCCAGAGCAAGACCACGAGGAGGAGCCCGCCGGGAACGGGCCCGAGAGACGCTCGCCGGCCGACGACCACGAGCCGGCCGAAGACGAACCATCGCTCCCGCGTCCCGAGACCGAAGACCCGGACGAAACCGACCAAACCGAACCGGAGATTACCGAGCCGATCCTAGAGACGACGGTCGGGTAGGCATTAGGCGGGAGAAGCTATCCCGAGCGGTTACGAACCGCGGGAGGAGCCCAGGATGCGCTCGCGCTCTTCGCCGGTGAGGATCGTGCTGCGGGCGCACGCGACGCAGGTGGCGTGCAGGTTCTCGGGATGGTCGTTGACGTAGAGCAGCATCACCTTCTTTGGGACCCGATAGAAGATGTGCTCCGTCCGCCGCCCGCAACGCTCGCAGGACCGCTCCTCGCGACCCAGCTCCTTCGGCAGCCGGCTCAGGCTCGGTATTCTGTCTGGACGGAAGATGCTACCAGCGCTCACGTTTGATTTGTAACCCCGCCAGGAATATACTCTGCCCGTCGGCACTCTATCCGGTAGAGTGCCAGACAGGGTAGGAACGGCCTGTAGTTTAGCAGAGGAGGTCATGCAGTGGCGCACAAAGAGCTAAGGTTCAATAGCGAGGCGCGCCGGGCGCTAGAGGCGGGGGTAAACAAGCTCGCCGACGCGGTCAAGATCACGCTCGGGCCCAAGGGCCAGTACGTGGTCCTGGACAAGAAGTTCGGGTCGCCGACGATCACCAACGACGGCGTAACCATCGCCCGGGAGATCGAGCTCGAGGACATCTTCGAGAACCAGGGCGCGCAGCTCGTCAAGGAGGTCGCGACCAAGACCAACGACGTCGCGGGCGACGGGACGACCACGGCGCTCGTTCTCGCCCAGGTCATCGTGCGCGAGGGGCTCAAGAACGTAGCGGCGGGCGCGAACCCCGTCATCCTACGACGCGGCATCGAGAAGGCTGTCGAGGTCGCCGTTGCGGCGATAAAGGAACAGGCCAAGGAGATCAGCGAGCGTGACGAGATCTCGCGGGTCGGCGCCATCAGCGCCCGTTCGCAGGAGATCGGCAACGTCATAGCCGACGCCATAGACAAGGTCGGCAAGGACGGCGTGGTCAACGTCGAGGAGTCGCAGACCTTCGGGATGGACCTCGAGTTCACCGAGGGGATGCAGTTCGACAAGGGCTACCTCTCGCCTTACTTCGTGACGGACCAGGACCGGATGGAGGCGGTGCTCGACGATCCTTACATCCTGATCGCCAACCAGAAGATCGGGAACGTGCAGGACCTGTTGCCGCTCTTGAACCAGGTCATGCAGTCCAACAAGCCGCTCCTGATCGTCTCCGAGGACGTCGAGGGCGAGGCTTTGGCCACCCTGATCGTCAACAAGCTGCGCGGCACGTTCAACGCGGCCGCGGTCAAGGCCCCGGGCTTCGGAGACCGGCGCAAGAGGATGCTCGAGGATATAGCGATCCTCACCGGCGGGGAGGTCATCACCGAGGAGCTCGGCCTCAAGCTCGAGAACACCCAGC
>JADDPU010000587.1:0-4291 GCA_016781725.1 Rubrobacter sp.
GAAATTTTGCAGCCGACCCGAAAGCCAGCCGTTGGCCTCTCTGACCTCCTCGTAGGTGAGGCCGTGGCCTGTGTCGCGCCAGCGGAGGTCCACGTCGGCGCCGGCCTCGCGGAGGATATCGGCGAGGCGCTGGGAGTTGTCCGGGGGGATCATCTGGTCCCGGCGGCCCGACGCCATGAAGACTGGCATCCCGGAGAGATCGGGCGTCACCTCGGGCTCGAAGGGCACCATCGCCCGTAGCAGCACCGCGGCCCGCAACAGCCCCGGGTGCAGCAGGATGGCGCTCGCCGCGATGTTTGCCCCGTTCGAGTAGCCGGCCGCGACGAGCTTGCCCCGGTCGAAGCCGTACTCTTCGGAGGCGGCGTCTACAAACTCGGCGAGCTCGTGGGTGCGGAAGACGAGGTCCTCGTGGTCGAAGACGCCCTCGGCGAGCCGGCGGAAGAAACGGGCGGCGCCGTATTCCGAGACCTTGCCGCGCGGGGAGAGGATGGCGGCGGTGGGGGCCAGCTCTTTTCCGAGCGGGATCAGGTCGTCTTCGCTCCCACCGGTCCCGTGCAGCAGGAGCAGCGTGAGGCCGGAGTCGTCCTCGCCCGGCAGGAAGCGGTGGGCGAAGCCGAGGTCGGCGTTCACGCGCTCTCCTCAACGGGCACGCGCAGGGGGGGCAGGGCCGCCTCGATCTGCTCGCGGTTCTTCTCGAGCCAGGGCGGGAGCTTGAGGGATTCGCCGAGGTGGTCCGGGTCCTCGTCGACGGCGAAGCCGGGCGGGTCGGTGGCGATCTCGAACAGGACGCCGCCCGGCTCGCGGAAGTAGATCGAGCGGAAGTAGTTGCGGTCGAGGACGGGTGTGACGTTGTAGCCGAGCGCCGCTACCTCCTCGCGCACCGCGAGCTGGGCCCCCTCGTCGGGCACGCGGAACGCTACGTGGTGGACGGTACCCACGCCCATGGCCCCCCGCGGGAAGTCCGCAGCACCCACCACGTCGACGAGAGCTCCGGGTCCGCCCTCGCCCGCGGCGAACCGGACCCTACCCTCCGTCTCCGCGACCTGGCGGAAGCCCAACGAGTCGGTCATCAGCTTCGCGGTGCGCTCGGTAGCCTCGACGGCGAGGGCGACGTGGTGGAGGCCGCGTACCGAGTGCTCGGCGGGAACGGGTCCCTCTCTATAACCGGCGCGGCCGTCCTCGGCGGCCACGAGCTCGGTTCGCAGACCGTCCGGGTCCTCGAAGGTGAGGACGGTCTCGCCGAAGCGGTCGCGGGGCTTCTCGAAGCGGACGCCCTTCTCGACCAGGCGCTCGGTCCAGTAGCCCAGGGAGGTAGCAGGGATGGAGAAGGAGGTCACGATGAGCTGACCCGCCCCGATGCGGCCCCTCGGGGCGTGAGCCCAGGGGAAGAAGGTCATTATAGTGCCGGGGCTACCCGCGCCGTCGCCGTAATAGAGGTGGTAGGTCTCGGGGTCGTCGAAGTTGACTGTCTTCTTGACTAGCCTCATGCCTAGGACCCCGACGTAGAAGTCCACGTTGCGCTGCGGTTCGCCGGAGATGGCGGTCACGTGGTGGATGCCCTGGGTCTGCGGTGCCATGGTGCCCCTCCTGACGGTCTTGCCGGACGCCGGGTAATCTTAGCACCGGGTGCGCGGCGCTCGCTTACACTCTTTGGGCCTGTTGGGTAGTGTCTCTCGATGTGGAGGGGGCTTTGTCCGTAGCTCTCGAGTTCGGGTTAGCGCTGGTAGTCATCCTCGGGGCGGCCGTGCTGTTCACGAACGCCGTGGAGATCCTGGGCGGGCGGCTGAAGCTGGGGCAGGGGGCGCTCGGGAGCGTGCTCGCGGCGGTGGGGACCGCGCTGCCTGAGACCATGATCCCGATAGTCGCCATCCTGGCGGCCGTGCTCTCGGGGGAGGGGGGAGAGGCTGCTGGCGAGATCGGGATCGGGGCCATCCTCGGCGCGCCTTTCCTGCTGGCGACGCTGGCTATGTTCGTGACGGGGGCCGCGGCGTTCGCGTATCGCGGGCGGAGGGAGCAGGGGGCGGAGATCCGGTGCCGCGAGGCGAGCGTCGGAGATGAGTTCCCCTGGTGCAAGACGCCGGGTAAAGACGTGATCGTGGACCAGAAGACCATCGCCCGCGACGTGGGCTTCTTCCTTGTCTTTTTCGCCGTGGCCGCGGGCACCGGGATCGTGGAGCTGCCCCTCTATATGAGGGTAGGCCTTGCCGCCCTCCTGGTCGCCGCCTACGCCTACTACGTCCGGCGCACCCTCCACTCGGGCGGCGCGCTGGAGGAGGTGCCGGAGAGCCTCACGCTGTGGCGCTTCGGGTCGCCGGCACCGACCTGGGCCGTAGTGGCCCAGGCACTGTTCGCCCTCGCGCTCATAGTGGTCGGCGCCGAGGTCTTCGTGGAGGCCGTGGGGCACACGGCCGAGACCATAGGACTTCCGGCCGGGCTCGTCGCCCTTATCCTCGCCCCTTTGGCGACGGAGCTGCCGGAGAAGATCAACTCGGTTTTGTGGGTGCGCGATGGCAAGGACACTTTAGCCCTCGGGAACATCACGGGGGCCATGGTCTTTCAGAGCACAGTCCCCGTGACGTTCGGGGTGCTGTTCACCCCATGGGAGCTCGGGCCGCTCAACCTCTTCTCAGCGGCGCTGGCCCTCGTCACGGGAGGTTTGATCTACTTTGTGCTCAGGCGCGACGCCGCGCTTCACTCCTGGCACCTGATGATGGGCGGGGTCTTCTACCTGGCCTTCCTGGTCGCGGCGGTCTTCGCGGTTACCTGATCCCTAATCTACGTGCGGGCAGACCAGGACGGGCCCGCGCGAGGCCAACACAACCTTGGTCGAGACGCTCCCCAGCCTGGTGCGCATGATCCCGGCGAGACCCCGGCTCCCGACGGCGACGAGCGAGGGCCACTCCTCCTGCGCAGCCTCAAGGAGAACGTTGGCCGGGTAGTCCCCGGATAACCTGACCTCGGGATGGCTGCCGAGTACGCCTTCGAGTTCGCCGGCCCGCTCCTCCAACATCGTCCTGTCCCGGTCGCGCATGTCTACCATGTCGCCGACTGCGGACCTAGTCTCGCCGGGGGGCACCTGCGGCAGGTCGGGGTGGGAGTAGACGAGCAAGCCTCCCGACCCGTAGAGCCGACCGATGCTCGCGGCGAGTTCCCCCGCCCTGCGCGCGTCGTCCGAGAAGTCCTCGCCTACGACCACCCGCTTCGGGGGCCAGACGCCCTCGCCGGTCCTCAAGACCAGCACGGGGACCTGGGAGTGGTGCACTATCTCCTCGGACTGGCTGCCCATGAGGATGCGCTGCACAGTACCGAGGCCCCGGCTGCCCACGATCAGGAGCCCCACGTCCAGCTCCTTTGTCAGCTTGATGACCTCGTTGGAGGTGCGACCGCCCCTGAGGTGGGCCTTCGTGACCTCGCCTCCGGCGGCCCGGATCTTCTCTACCTGCTCGTCGAGTATCTCCTGGCCCTGCTTCTTGAGCTCCCGCTTGACGAAGTCGTGGGCGAAGCCGGGCACGTCGTGCCAGACGTGGACGACGTGGAACTCGGCCCCCCTCCTCTTGGCGAGGTCCGAGGCTGCCTCCGTCGCCCGGACCGCGTCCGCCGAGCCGTCGGTCGCCAGCAGGATCCTCTCCGGAAACGTGCTCATCTCGGGCTCCTCTTTTTTTCGCACCCTCTACGGGTCCCATACTACAGCTAACGGTGCGCGGGGGCTTGCCCTCCGTCACGACGCGACCGGCTCGCGGGACTGGCGGCGGTAGAGGTCGGCGTAGAGGCCGCCCCTCTCCAGGAGCCCGGCGTGGGTGCCCCGCTCCGCGATGCGGCCCGCCGCGACGACCAGGATCAGGTCCGCCGTACGGATCGTGCTCAGGCGGTGGGCTATGGCGAGGCTCGTGCGCCCTTTGAGCAGGGTGCCTAGCGCCTGCTGGATTATCGCCTCGGTGCGCGTGTCTATGTTGCTAGTCGCCTCGTCGAGGATCAGGATGCGCGGGTCGGCGAGCACGGCCCGTGCGAACGAGAGCAACTGGCGCTGGCCCTGGCTGAGGTTGCCGCCCGCTCCGAGCACCGTGTCGTAGCCGCCCGGAAGCTCGAGGATAAAGCCGTGGGCGCTCACTGCCCGGGCCGCGGCTTCGATCTCCTCGCGCGTCGCGCCCGGTCTGCCGTAGCCTATGTTCTCCGCCAACCTCGCCGCACCGGGATCTCGGCTCTCGGGGAGCAACGCGGGCGCGAGCGCCCCGGCCAGAACCCCTATCGGCACGTTGACGAAGAAGAGCCACTCCCAACCGAGCGAGCCGAC
>JADDPU010000587.1:4427-15708 GCA_016781725.1 Rubrobacter sp.
CCCAACCGAGCGAGCCGACGATCGCCCCCCGACCAAGAGCCCGGCAGTCCCTCCCCCGGCCGCCACGGGGCCGAAGGCAGAGTGCCCGGTTGCGCTCCTCGCCCTCCCTGAAGGCTGTCGTCAGCAGCGAGAGCGTGGCCGGGGAGACCACAGCAGCCCCAACACCCTGCACAGCCCTGGCGACTACCAGTACCGCCGGCGAAGGCGCAAGACCACACGAGAGCGAGGCAAGGGTGAGGAGGGCGAGCCCGATCACGAAGAACCGCCGCCGCCCGGAGAGGTCCCTGGCCCTCCCGGCCAGCAACAAGAACCCCCCGAACGTCAGCGCGTAGCCGCTAACTATCCACTGCAACCCCGCCTCCGGGAAACCCAGAGCCCCCTGGATCGAGGGCTCGGGATGACCGGAGAACTCCTCAGGGCTGTGCCGCGATGCCGAGTCTCCGCGGGCGGCGGGCGTGGTCCACGGCTGCTCTTACGCCGGAGACTACCTCGTTTGCGAACAGCTCAACCTGTAGTTCGTGGTCTTCGGAGGGCCAGAAGATAAACGTGTCCATGCCGTGCTCCAGGGCGAAGCCGGAGAGTGTCTCGACCCACTTCGAGGCGGGACCCTCCAGGATGCCGTCGCCTTCGCCCCCGATCTTTCCGGAGAGGTTGTAGACGCGTTGGATCTCCCGTGGCTCCCGGCCGGCCTCGGAGGCGCCTGTGTCTATCTGCTCGTGCAGACCGGGGAGGCGCTCCGGGGGCGCCCAGAAAAGCGAGGGTACCCAACCGTTTGCGAGGCGTCCCGTCAGGCGCAACATTTTGGGGCCGGCGGCGCCGAGCCAGATCCCGATCTCGTGGACGGGACGCGGACCTGGCTTCATGCCTTTCAGGTTGTAAAACTCCCCTTCGAAGCGCAGCGAGCGCTCCCCGCTCCAGACCAGGCGCATCACTTCCATCGCCTCCTCGGTCGCCCGGACCGCCTCGCCGGGGCTGCGGCGGGGGCCGCCCATCCCGATGACCGCCTCCCAGAACGCGCCGGCGCCCAGGCCAAGCTCGATCCTTCCGCCGGAGAGCACGTCCAGGCTCGCGGCGGCCTTCGCGAGCATGGCCGGCGGCCTCAAGGGAAGGTTCGCCACGTCGGGGAAGAAACGCACGCGCTCCGTTACCGGAACCAGCGTCGAGATCAAAGTCCAGGTGTCGAGGAACCGGCGCTGGTAGGGATGGTCCTGGATGCCGACGAGGTCGAGCCCAGCCCGGTCTGCCGCCTTCGTGATGCGGGCGGCGTAGTCGGGTGGATCCGCGAGGGGCTCGAAGCTGATCCCGAACTCCAACTTTCTGCCGTAGTCTGCCACCGTCTCACTCCTCCTCTCTGATGGTCTTCTTTCCGTCGGGCAGGCCGAGCGAGATGAGGAGTGCGATCCCGGCGGCGAAGGTGAGGAGCATGAAGGCGTCGGAGTACGCGGCGGCCTCGCCGACGTACAGTGGGTTGAGGGACCCGGTACCAGCCTCATCCCTGAAAGCCAGGAACGTCGCCCCGATGGCCGTTCCGAAACCGCCGCCGATGAAGAAGAGCAACTGGTAGATCCCGAGCCCCACCCCGCTCTCGGCGGGCGAGAGCACGTTGGTCGCCGCGTTGGCGTTGGGCGAGTTGGCCGCCGCGAACCCGAGGCCCTGCCCCAGGATGCCAAGGGCGACGAGCATCGCCGAACCGCCGGCGGCGAAGGTGCCGACGAAGAACGTCGAGAGCCCTATGACGGCGAGCCCCGAGCGGACCAGAAGGCGTGGCCCGAAGCGGTCGGAGAGCCTGCCCGCCACGGGGGAGAGGAAGGCGACCGCCAGCGCCCCTGGTGCTAGGACGAGCCCGATGCTCCCGGAGGAGAGCCCGTTGGCGCTGGAGAGCAGGAGGGGAACGAGCACGAGGCTCGCGATGTTGCAGAACATCATAAAGAAGCCGACGCCGGCGGTCGCCAGAAAAGCCCGGTTCCCGAAGAGCCGCGGCGAGACGAACGGCTCGTCGGCGACCGCGATGCGCCGCACGAAGAAGGCAGCCGCCACGATGGAGAGGAGGAAGCTGCCCCACGAGGCGGGTGAGCCGAAGCCCGCGACCTGCCCCTCGGTGACGCCGAAGAGTGCGAGCCCGGCCGAGAGGGCCAGCGCGAGCCCGCCAGGCACGTCGAAGTGGTGGATCGCGGCGAGAAGACCGGGCGGCGTGCCGGTCTCGGGCGCGCCGGGCAGGACTTTAAGCGCGGGCGGGACGAGGACGAGCGAGAAGACCAGGGTCGCGTAGAAAAGGACCTGCCAGCCGGTCAGGCCCGCCGCGGCCCCGCCGACCACAGGGCCGACGGCGGCCCCGATTCCGACGCTCGAGGAGAGCAGGCCAAGCGCCGTGCCCCGCTCGCCCGGCGGCAAAGCCTTCGCCACCGAGGCGAAGCCCAGGGCCGGTATCGCGGAGGCGCCCACCGCCTGCAGGATGCGCCCCGCGACGAGCAGCGGCAGGTTCGTGGCCAGCGCGCACGCCAGCGAGCCTGCTGCGAAAACGGTCAGGCCCACGGCGAAAGTGCGTCGCAGGCTGTAGAGGTCGGCGATGCGCCCGTAGAGCGGGATGCCGACCGCGAAGACGAGCAGGTAGCCCGTGATAACCCATCCCACCTGCCCCTGCGTCGCGCCGTAGGCGTCCTGGATGTCAGGCACCACGACGTTCACGAACGTCTGGTTGAGCACGGAGATCAGGATCGCCGTGACGACTACCGCGAGGAGCAGCCGCGTGTTGACCCGGCCGGGCCGCTCCCCCTGCGACAACGCCCCTTCGCCCACGCTCAAACGGCGATCCCGACGGGCTCGGCGCGGCGGGAAGGCTCGGCGGCCCCGATCTTTTCCGCCAGGTCCACAACTAGCCTGCCGAGGCGGTCGAGGCGCCTCCCGTAACCGTCGTCGGTGATGTTCCCATCTCTGTCCGAGCGCTGCCAGGCGTTCGGTATCGTGACCATCAGCGGCGCGACGACGCCCCGCAAGGCGTGGACCGCGTGGACCATCGCGCCGTTGGAGTTCGCCGCAGCCTGGTCGCCGCCGGCGGTCGAGATCAAACCGACTACCTTCCCGTCGAAGTACGGCCGCTCGTCCTTACTCAGGAACTGCGCGAAGTCCAGCGCGTTCTTGGTGACGCCAGCGAGCGTACCGTGGTAGGCCGCCGTGCTGACGAGCAGCGCGTCCGCTCCCCGCAGGGCCTCGACGAAGTGGTGCACGTTCTGCGCGTATTCTTCGAGCGGCCTGCCCGGCCTGTACATGGGCAGCTCCAGCTCGTAAAGGTCGAGCAGCTCCGTCTCCGCTCCTGCCTCCTCGGCCGCCCCGAGCGCCCGCCGCAGCGCGCCGAGGCTACTCGAGCCCTCCCGCAACGTCCCGCCGATACCCACTACCTTCAAACGTCTGTCTCTGAAATCCATCTCTACCCTCTCCAAAAATGCCTGCCATCCAAAACTTCGTCTCTACCTGGACCCGCAACCGGGGACCAGGTTGCTCCTTACCCTCACGAGCAGCCCGTAAAATGTGCGCCTCTCCTCCTCGCTCAGGCCCGCGAGCAGCCGCTCCTCAGAACGCTCCCAACAGTCGGCCACGGGCTCTTCGAGGGCCCGCCCCTCGGGGGTCAGGTACACCCGGAAGCTTCGGGCGTCGGAGGGGTCGGGACGGCGCTCGACGATGCCGCAACCCTCGAGCCGCCTGAGCATCTTGGTGACGGTCGGCGGCTCGACGCCGAGCCGGACGGCCAGCTCGCCCCCGCGCAGGCCGTCGCTCTCCCAGAGCTCCACCAGGACCATCTCCTGGCCGGGGTGCAGCCCGTGTTCGGCCAAGAGCTCCCCGATGCTGCCCCTGTGTGCCTTGCAGACCTTGGCCAGCGCGAAGCTTGTCCTCCGCTTTACCGGATGCGTCCGCGCCACCCCGTTGCCAGCACCCCCCACACTAACCGACCGACCGGGCGTTGGGCCTGTAGGCGTCTGAGTCGATACCCCAGCCGACGATGCGCTCGGGGACCACCCGGATCAACTCGTCCGCGAAATCCGAGAAGACCTCGGCCCGTCCGCGCACCTCCACCCCGCGCGCCCTCCATCGGTCCCCGGGAACCACGTCGTCGACTACGAAAGCGGCGAGGCCCGACTCCGCGGCGTCGCGGAACTTCTTGCTCCTGGCGAGGTTGTGCCCGCCGATGTCTATGGTCTCCCTCTGCGGGTTGTACCGGAACGCGACCGGCACGACGTGGGGCCTGCCCTTCGCGTCCACAGTCGCCAGCCGGCCCAGCCGCTGGGCCCGCAGGTACTCGATCTCCTTCTCCGTAAAAGTACTCATGACCTCTCTACCTTCTTCCCCGCGGTCAACCGCTCGTAGTTGCGGCGAAACAGGTACAACGCCCCCTCGACGTCCTCCTCGCCCCTGATGCGAAAACTCACCCACCCGGTCTGCGGCAGCACGTGGTGAACCTGCGCCTTGCCAGCCTCAACCAACTCCTCGCGTACCCTGCGGGGGAACGGCAGATCGGCCAACCGGTCGCCGTGCAGGTGCCCGATCTCGTGCCCGTTTACCCTGAACTCCACCCCGTTGAACCGGTGCGGCCTCTTCTCGACCCCGGACCAGCCCAAAACCTCAAGCTCTATCTTCTCTCTGATGCTCGCCATCTTGCCCTCCCTTCCTGCCAACCTTTTTAGTTAGCCGGCTAATTAAATAATACCCCCAGGCGCATCGATGTCAAGTTCGGCCGACGTAAGGGCGCTTCGCGGAGCGCCCTTATCAGGTGAGGAGGAGCAGGAGGGCTGAGACGGAGGCCATGGAGACGGCGGTGGAGACGAGGATGGCGCTCGAGGTCCTGGCGACGTAGACGTCGTACTGGCGGGCGACTATAAAGACGTTGGCGGCGATGGGGAGGGCTGCGCCGAGGAGGGCTGCTGTCGCCCAGAGGGGGTCCACCGCGAAGAGTTGGGTGGCCGTGAGCCAGAGGACGGCCGGGTGGACGAGGAGTTTCGCGAAGGTCATGTACGAGACCTCGGCGGTGCCGCCGAGGCGTTCCCCGGCGCGGCCTGCGAGGGTGGCGCCGAGGGCGAAGAGGGCGCAGGGGCCTGCGGCGGCGCCGAGGAGGTCGAGAAAGTTCGTCAGGGGGGTAGGGGTATCGAGGCCGGTGGCCGAGAAGGCGAGGCCCGCGAAGATGGAGAGGATCAGGGGGTTGCGGGTGAGGGCCGTGAGGGTTGTGAGTGCGGTGGCGAGCAGGCCCTCGGCGTTCCCCTTGCCCGACTCGATGATGATAATGCCGAGAGGGATCAGCAGGATGCCGTCGAGGGTGAGGCCAACGACGATGGGGATAGCTGCCTCCCGGCCGAAGACGGCGGAGATCAGGGGTATACCCATGTAGCCCGTGTTCGGCAGCACCGCCGCGAGGCCTTGCACCGCCGCCTCCCCGCGCCCGACCCCGAACAGCAGCCGGCCCCCGAGCGCGGCCAGCGCGAACACCAGGAGGCTCGTGGTCGCGTACGCCCCGATAAACCGCCAGTTCACTACCTCCGCCAACGGGGAGGAGGACATGAGCCCGAACAGAAAGGCCGGGAGGGCGAAGTAGAAGACGAAGGTGTTCACGCCGGCGGCGGCGGTCTCGGGGAGGAGCTTCAGGCGGCCCGCGGCGTAGCCGCAGAAGATCAGGGCGAAGAAAGGCAGCGCGGTGTTGAGTATGGACTGCACGGCCAGCCTATCTTACAGCCCCGGGCGCTTACGGCGTTGGCAAGACCCCCGCGGGCGCTCGACCCGCCTCGGTCGAGCACTCGGTAGGGCCAAGGCGCCTGCGCCGGTCCGCCAGCCCCGAGCATACCCGGAAGTCGGTGGCGGTCCGCGGCGAGACGGGCGCCACTCTAAGCATACTTGACGCTGGATTCCGGCTCCGGTACGCTCGGAATGAACGAAGCTAGTAAGGGTGCATGATCGGGCAAGGGAAAGGGCTTCTGATGCGGGTCCGCCTGCTCTTTGAAAGTTCGGAAGGGAGGTAGCGCGTGATATAGGGGGCGTCGCTCGCCGGGTAGTTCGGGATCTGGAAGCGAAGAGGAGGAGCGTGTCATGGCAGGAGATTACGTACTGGCGATAGACCAGGGAACCACGTCGAGCAGGGCTATAGTCTTCAACCACGACAGCGCGACGGTGGGGGAGGCCCAGCAGGAGTTTACGCAGCACTACCCGAGGCCAGGCTGGGTCGAGCACGACGCGAACGAGATCTGGGACGTAACCCTCGGGGTGATGCGCGGGGCCATTCAAGACGCCGGGGTCTCCCCTGAAGACATAGCGGCCATAGGGATCACCAACCAGCGCGAGACCGTGGTCATGTGGGATAGGCAGACCGGCGAGCCGGTCCACAACGCCATAGTGTGGCAGGACAGGCGCGGGGCCCAGATCTGCGCCGAGCTCTCCGAGCAGGGATACGACGAGACGGTAGCCAACAAGACCGGCCTCGTAATAGACGCCTACTTCTCGGGCTCCAAGGTGAAGTGGCTCCTGGACAACGTGGAAGGTCTCAGGGAGAGGGCCCAGAACGGCGAGATCGCCTTCGGCACCATAGACACGTGGCTGATCTACAAGCTCACCGGCGGCCAGGCCCACGTCACGGACTACACCAACGCCTCGCGCACCCTTCTGTTCAACATCTTCGACCTCAAGTGGGATGACGAGTTGCTCGAGATGCTCGGCACCCCGCGCGAGATGCTCCCCGAGGTCAAGCCGAGCTCCTACGTCTACGGGAACACCGACGCCGAGGTCTTCGGGGCTGAGGTCCCGGTAGCGGGGGTGGCAGGCGACCAGCAGGCGGCCCTCTTCGGCGAGGTCGCCTTCGAGCGCGGGCTTACCAAGAACACCTACGGCACCGGCTCCTTCGCGCTCATGAACACCGGCGCCGAAGCCATAAAGAGCGAGCGCCAGATGCTCACCACCATAGCGTGGGGCCTCGGCGACGAGCCCGTCGAGTACGCCCTCGAGGGCGCCATCTTTATCACGGGTGCTGCCGTGCAGTGGCTCAGGGACGGCCTCGGCATCATAGAGAACGCCGCGGAGACCGAGGAGCTCGCCGCGAGCCTCGACTCCAACGACGACGTGTACTTCGTCCCGGCTCTCGTGGGCCTTGGCGCCCCGCACTGGGACTCCTACGCCAGGGGCACGATCATCGGGATAACCCGCGGTACGACGAGGGCGCATCTTGCCAGGGCCGCTCTCGAGAGCATGTGCTACCAGACCCGCGACGCCGTCGAGGCGATGGAGGCCGACTCCGGGATAGAGATCCCGACCTTCAAGGCCGACGGCGGGGCCGCCGCCAACCGCTGGATGATGCAGTTCCAGGCCGACATCTTAGGCACGCCCGTCGAGGTTCCCGAGACCCTGGAGACCACGGCCCTCGGCGCCGCCTATCTGGCGGGGCTCGCGATCGGCTTCTGGCAGGACCGCGACGAGGTCAAGAGCCGGTGGAGGCTCAGGCGCCGCTACGAGCCACAGATGGGCGAGGAGGAGCGCGAGCGGCTCTACGGCAGGTGGAAGGAGGCCGTGGCCAGGGCCAAGGAGTGGGCGCAGGAAGCCGTCGAGTCCCCGCTCGCCTAAACAGACAAAGGAAAGGAACAGATGAAGAAAGTCATCAACGCGCCCGAGAGGGTCGTCGAGGAGATGCTGCGCGGGATGGAGCGGGCGCACTCCGGCCTGATCCGCGTGATCCCCGAGCACAGCGTCGTCGTCCGCGCCGACGCCCCGGTGCAGGGCAAGGTGGCCCTCGTCTCAGGCGGCGGCTCCGGCCACGAGCCGACCCACGGGGGCTTCGTCGGCCCGGGGATGCTCGACGCGGCCTGCGCCGGCGCCGTCTTCACCAGCCCGACCCCCGACCAGATGCTCGAAGCTACCAAGGCCGTCGACGGCGGGGCAGGGGTCTTCTACGTGGTCAAGAACTACACAGGGGACGTCCTCAACTTCGAGATGGCGGGCGAGCTCGCCGAGGCCGAGGGGATACAGACCGACTACGTAGTGACCAACGACGACGTGGCCGTCGAGGACTCGACCTACACCAGCGGGCGGCGCGGGATCGCCGGCACCATCTTCGTGCACAAGATCTGCGGCGCCGCCGCCGACGACGGCAGGGACCTCGCTGGTATCAAGGAGCTGGCCCAGAGGGTCAACTCCAACGTCCGCTCGATGGGGATGGCGCTGACCAGCTGCACCCCGCCGGAGAGCGGCGAGCCCATCTTCAACATCGCCGACGACGAGATGGAGATCGGGATAGGCATCCACGGCGAGCCAGGCGTCGAGCGCAAGGGTGTAGAGTCGGCCGACCAGATAGTCGACGAGATGCTCCAGAGGATCCTCGGCGACTCCGTGGACTTCTCGAGCTCCGAGGTCGCCGTGATGGTCAACGGCATGGGCGGGACCCCGCTCATGGAGCTCTACGTCGCCTACTCTCACGTGGCGGACGTCCTGGAGCGTGAGGGGATACAGGTCTGGCGGATGCCCTACGTCGGGGACTACATGACCTCGCTAGAGATGGCCGGGTTCTCCATAACCCTGCTCAAGCTCGACGACGAGATGAAGAACTATCTCGGGGCGCCGTGCGACGTGGCGGCCGGACGACCTTTCTAGGGAGGGGGAGAGATGGAAGCATACCTAGGCGAGTTCATCGGGACCATGATCCTGATCATCCTCGGCGACGGCGTCGTCGCGGGGGTGCTGCTCGCGAACTCCAAGGCGGAGAACTCGGGTTGGATCGTGATCACCTTCGGATGGGGGATGGCCGTCGCCGTCGCCGTCTACTGCGTCGGGCGCATAAGCGGGGCCCACATCAACCCGGCCGTAACACTCGCGCTGGCGAGCACCGGACAGTTCGAGTGGGCCCAGGTACCAGGCTACATAATCGCCCAGTTCCTCGGCGCCTTCGTCGGCGCTGTTATCGTCTGGCTCGCTTACCTCGCCCACTGGGCCCCTACCGATGACGCGGGCCTCAAGCTCGGGGTCTTCTGCACGGCGCCCGGTATCTACAACACCCCGGCGAACATCATCACCGAGATCATCGGCACCTTCGTGCTGGTCTTCGGCGTGCTGGGCATCGTCGCCAACGCGGGGGCGGCCCCTGGCAACCTCTCGGCGGTTATCGCAACCGGGCTCAACCCCTTGCTGGTCGGCCTGCTCGTGCTGGGCATCGGGCTCTCTTTGGGAGGCCCCACCGGCTACGCGATCAACCCGGCGCGCGACCTCGGGCCGCGCATAGCCCACGCCGTCCTCCCTATACCGGGCAAGGGCGGCAACGACTGGGGCTACTCCTGGATCCCGGTCGTCGCCCCCATCATCGGCGGTATCCTTGGCGCCGTTACCTATACGGTGCTGTTCGGTTAGAGAAGCCGAACCTCTCGTGGGGAGCCCGCGCTCGGGCTCCCCGCGCCCGTCTTACAGGAGTGTAGGAGGAGAAGCTATGGCTGTCCTCGACGCCTTCGACCTGACCGGCAAGACCGCCGTCGTCACCGGCGGCAACACGGGCCTCGGCGAGGCCTTCGCCAGGGCCCTCATTGGGGTAGGGGCTTCCGTCGCCCTGGCCGCCCGCACCCGGGAGCGCTCGGAGACGGTGGCGAAAGACCTCTCGGCCTCGGGCGGGACGGCTATAGCCGTCGACCTCGACGTGACGGACCCCAAGATGGTCCAGGCGATGCTCGAAGAGGTGACCGAACGCCTCGGGCCGGTCGATATTCTGGTGAACAACGCGGGCGTCTGCTACCACAGGCCGGCCGCCGAGGTGCCGCGCGAGGAGTGGCTGGATACCTTCGACGTGAACGTGCACGGGCTGTGGTACTGCGCCCAGGCGGTAGGGAGGCAGATGATCGACCGCGGCGGCGGGGTCATAGTCAACGTTGGCTCGATCTCGGCCGTGATCGTGAACCGCCCGCAGTGGCAACCTGCCTACAACGCCTCCAAGGCCGCCGTCCACCAGCTCACCAAGTCGCTCGCGGCTGAGTGGGCGCCGCACAACGTGCGCGTCAACGCCCTCGCCCCGGGCTACGTCAAGACGGCGATGGCCCCGGTGGACGAGCCGCGGTTCCGGCGGCACTGGATCGAGGACGCCCCCATGCAACGCTACGCCGTACCGGACGAGCTCGGGCCTAGCCTCGTCTACCTGGCGAGCGACGCGTCGAGCTTCATGACCGGCTCGGTCCTCGTAGTGGACGGCGGCTACACGGTGTTCTAGCGGGCGTCTGCAGACCGAACGGAGGGATAGCGATGGCACACGATGGCTTCTCACTCGAAGGCAGGGTCGCGGTCGTCACGGGCGGCGGCCAGAGCCTCGGGCTCGAGATCTCGAGGACCCTTCACGCCGCCGGGGCCGAGGTGGTAATAGCCGAGATCAACGACGAGACAGGCCCTGACGCCGCCGAGGAACTGGAGGGCACCTTCGTCAAGACGGACGTCACCGACCCCGAGTCGGTCAGGGAGCTGGTGCGCAGGGTCTTGGAGACACACGGCCAAATCGACATCCTCGTCAACAACGCCGGCGTCGTCCACAACATCCCCTCGGAGGAGGTCCCCGACGAGGAGTGGCGCAAGGTGATGTCCGTGAACCTCGATGGGGTCTTCTGGTGCTGCCGGGAGGTGGGCAAGGCCATGCTGGAGCGCGGCTCGGGCGCCATCGTCAACGTCGCCTCCATGTCAGGGATAGTCTCGAACCATCCCCAGCCCCAGGCCGCCTACAACGCCTCCAAGGCAGGGGTCATAACCCTAACCAAGTCCCTGGCCGGCGAGTGGGCCTCGCGTGGGATCAGGGTCAACTCCGTCTCGCCAGGTTACATAAGGACACCCCTTACGGAGCTCGGTATGTCCAAGTCCGAGTGGGCCGAGGTGTGGCTCTCCTCGACCCCGATGGGCAGGCTCGCCGAGCCGCACGAGATAGCCCCGGCCGTCCTGTACCTCGCCTCCGACGCCGCGAGCTACGCCACGGGCACCAACCTCGTGGTAGACGGCGGCTACACCTCCTGGTAAGGGAGGCCTCCCTCGACGGGATGAACTCTAAACCGCGGGCCCGTCCGCGCCGCGGTCCGCCGGGTTATCGAAGACGGTGAGCCCGACCATGAGGAGCGAGAGGATCCCCACGAGCACGGGCGTGCCGACGTAAGCCCCAAGCGGCGCCAGCGCCACACAGACCACGGCGGCGATCAGCCGCGCCCCGGCCCGAGCTACGAGTCTGGGCTGTTGGGTATGACCATCGCCTTGACGTTGCCCGGGTCCTTGCGGCCAGCTTGCAGGGCTTCCTCGGCCTCTTCTAGCCCGT
>JADDPU010000448.1 GCA_016781725.1 Rubrobacter sp.
AGGCCGAGTCGCGGCGCTCGCCGCCCCGCACTAGCATGTGCTTGCGGAAGATGCCCTCGAAGCGCGCGGGGAGCGCGGCCAGGGCGTTGCGGGAGCGGTCGTTGCGCGCGTCGGTCTTGAACTCGACGCGCAGACAGCCGAGGCGCTCGAAGGCGTGCTCCAGCATGAGCAGCTTCGCCTCGACGTTCGCGCCCGTCCCCCACCGCGAGGGCGCGAGCCAGGTCCACCCGATCTCGAGCCCCCGGTGCTCCGGCCGAAGGGCGAGGTAGCGCGTGCTCCCCACCGGCTCCCCGCTGCGGGCGTCGAGCGTGGCGAAGGCCGCCTCGGTCCCGGCCTCGGAGCGGGCTAGAGCATCCTCCAACCACTCGTGGAAAGCCTCCCGGGCGTCGTAGTGCATCCAGCGCCAGATCCCCTCATCCCCGGCCGCCTCGAAAAGACCCCGCTCGTGACGCCGCGCCAGCGGCTCCAGACGCACGATCCTCCCCTCGAGCACACACGCCAGGTTCTCCCACATACACACCACCCCTTCGCCGAGGACGCTTCTTACCGACCGTGCGCGTCCAGGGCCATGGTAGCGGATGGTGGTACCTTCGCCAGATCCACTATCATGTGTTTCGACCAGACCATTAGGAGGTGGGGCGAAGCGTGCGGTCGAGGTGCCGCCCTGGATCTCGCTGGACGCCTCGTCGGGGGTGCCCTACTACCGGCAGCTCTACGAAGGGCTACGCCGCGCCATCCTCTCCGGCATGCTTCCGGCTGGGACGCGCCTTCCCTCGACCCGGGCGCTCGCCGCCGAGCTCGGCGTGTCGCGCACCACGGTGGTAGCGGCCTTCGACGGGCTCCTCGCCGAAGGCTACCTCGAGGGGAAGGTGGGCTCCGGCACCTACGTCGCCGCCTCCTTACCGGAAGAGTTGTTGAGCGTACGAGAGAAGGTAGACCGCGGGCCCAGGCCCGCCGGTTCGGGGCGCCGTCTCAGCGGGCGGGGGGCGTTGCTTGCGCAGACGCCTACCACGGTTGCGAGGGGTGCGGGATCGCCGCGCGCCTTCAGGCCCGGCGTGCCGGCGCTGGACGAGTTCCCCCACGCGGCGTGGCGCAGGATCTCGGGCAAGGTGTGGCGGCGGCCGCCGGGCGGGCTCCTCGGCTACGGGGACCCGGCGGGGTACTGGCCGCTGCGGGAGGCCATCTCCGGGTATCTCGGGTCGGCGCGGGCGGTAAGGTGCGTGCCGGAGCAGGTGATCGTGGTCTCCGGGTCCCAGCAGGCGCTGGACCTCGCGGCGAGGGTGCTACTCGACCCCGGCGACGCCGTCTGGGTCGAGGACCCCGGCTACATCGGGGCGAGGGGCGCGCTCTCGGCCGCCGGCGCCAGGCTCGTGCCCGTTCCGGTGGACGGGGAGGGGCTAACGGTGGCGGCGGGGATCGAGCGCGAGCCCGGCGCCAGGCTCGCGTGCGTAACGCCCTCGCACCAGTACCCGCTCGGGGTGACGATGAGCTTGGGGAGGCGGCTTGAGTTGCTCGGCTGGGCGGACCGCTCCGGGGCGTGGGTGATCGAGGACGACTACGACTCGGAGTACCGGTACACCGGACGCCCACTCGAGGCCTTGCAGGGTCTGGACACCGGGGAGCGCGTACTCTACGTCGGGACCTTCAGCAAGGTCCTCTTCCCCGCCCTCAGGCTCGGCTACCTGGTCGTCCCCGCTGACCTCGCGGAAGCCTTCGGCGCGGCCCGCGAGCTCGCCGACAGGCACCCGCCGACGGTGGACGAGGCCATCCTCGCCGACTTCATCGCCGAGGGACACTTCCTTCGCCACCTGCGCCGGATGCGCGCCCTCTACGCCGGGAGGCAGCGGGCGCTGGTAGAGGAGGCCGCGCGCGAGCTCCCCGGCCTGCTCGACGTAAGCCCCACCGCGGCCGGGATGCATCTCGTCGGCTGGTTACCCGAGGGCGTGGACGACCGCGAAGCGTCGCGCCGCGCCGCGGCGCTGGGCGTCGAGGCGCCCCCGGTCTCGCTCTACGGGGGCGAGCCCGGGGGACGCGGGGGGCTGATGCTCGGCTACGCGGCGGTCGGCGAAGTCGGGATACGCGCCGGGGTGCGGAGGCTCGCTACGGCCCTGCGGGGGCTTCAGGTGTAGGGCGTCGGGCCGCGGGGAAAGGGTAGGCGCGGAAACCCTCGACCCAAAACGCTACCATCAACCACGGTGGGGCTTACGTCGAGAGCTTCGCCACAAGACCAGAAAGCTGAAGGCTGGCACCCGAAACCCGACTCGAAAGGGGAGAGCGTGGATCACAGGACCTCCGGCATGGCGATGTCGTACAGGGATCTCGGAGAGGGGCAGGGGGACCCCCTCGTCCTGCTCCACGCTTTCCCGCTCAACGGGAGGATGTTCGAGCCCCAGATGGCCGCCTTCTCCGTCGACCGCCGGGTGGTAGCCCCGGACTATCCGGGGTTCGGGCGCTCTCCCCGGACGCCAGCCCAGCCCGACGTGCGCTACTACGCAGAAGCGGTCCGCGGCCTGCTCGACAGGCTCGGCCTGGAGCGGGTGGTCCTCGGCGGCGTCTCCATGGGGGGCTACGTGGCCTTCGAGTGCATGAGGCTCTTCCCCGAGAGGGTCTCCGCCCTCGTCCTCGCCAACACCCGCCCCGACCCCGACTCCGAGGAGGCCCGCGAGACCCGCAAGGAGATGGCGCGTCGCGTCGCCACGGAAGGGATAGGGGCCCTCGCCGAGATCCAGATGGAGCGCCTACTCGCACCAGCAACCCGCGAGAACGACGAAGAGCTCGTCGAGAGGGTGCGGGCCATGATCCTCGAGAACTCCCCCGACGGCGCCGTCGCTGCCCTCGGCGCCATGCGCGAGCGCCCGGACTCGACCCCGCTCCTGACAGAGATAGAGGTCCCAACCCTCGTCGTCGGCGGCGAGGAGGACTCGATCTCCTCCCCCGAAGTAATGTCCCGGATGGCCGAGAAGATACCAAACTCCCGCCACGTGAGCCTCCCCCGCGCCGGCCACCTCTCGAGCCTGGAGGCCCCGGAAGGGTTCAACGTGGCGCTTAAGGAGCTCCTCGAGGGTCTCCGGTAGTTTCTGGTCCCGGTGCGTTCGGGTAGAATTTCCTCTTGTGACCACCCTGGCGCATGTTTCGGACCTGCACTTCGGGCGACCCGCGGTCGCCGAACGCCTGGACGCCCTCAAGGATTTCATCGCCGGAGTAGAGCCCGACGCCATAGCAGTCTCGGGTGACCTTACGCAGCGGTGCACGAACAGGGAGTTCAGGCAGGCCCGCGCTTACCTTGACTCCCTGGCGAAGACGGCGCCGTGCGTGGTCATCCCCGGCAACCACGACATCCGCTGGCTCGGGGCGGTGGCCCGGAACCTCGGCCTCGCCAGGCTCTTCCGGGAGCAGGCCCACAACTTCAAGTACTCCCGCTACGTCAGACACGTATCGGAGGACCTGAGCCCTTCCTTAGAGGTACCCGGCGCGGTCATCGTCGGGGTGAACACGGCCCACGGCATCACGCGCGGCTCGATCACCAGGCGCTTCAGGGACCTCGGGGTGATAGGCCACGTCAAGCACGCGGACGTCGAGCGCGTCAGGGAGGCCTTCGAGAACGCCTCCCCCGACGCCGCCCGCGTCGTGATGCTCCACCACAACCCGATAAGGGGCGAGCTCTCCGGCCGCCACGGCCTCGCGAACACCGAGCAGGCCCTCCACGCCTTCGCCGACCTCGGCACCGAGCTCATCCTCTGCGGCCACGATCACCAGGACGCCGTCCACTCCATCGAGAGGGGCACCCACGGCCTGGTCATCTCCACCGCGGGGACCATCTCCAACCGCATCCGCGCCGGACGCGCTTCGAGCTTCAACCTCGTCGAGATTGACGCCGACAACCTCCGCATAACTGCCCACGCCTGGCGGCAAGGGAAGGGTTTCGTACCCTCAGAAGACCGCACCTTTCCCCGCCAGACCGCCTCCCGTCGGGCCTGAGCCCCGGAGTACCCCCGACGGTATAATCTGCCGCGACACCACCGTCACGGAAGGGACGATTCACCATGTGGAGCAGACTGACCCGCGGCGGCGACGGACTGCCCCGCGAGAAGGTGGACGCCATAGTCCGCCTGATAGACCAGTACCTCGCCGAAGAGGCGACCCTGCGCAACCTCCAGTCAGACAAGCAAACCATCCACCCCCGCGACCTCCCACCCGACAAGCGCGAGGCCCTTATAGAGGAGATCTTCGAGATCCTCAAAGACACCCGCAGGTAGCCTAAGGCGATGCTAACCGATGGAGGACGGACCCGCCCTACGTGGCCCCCGTCTTGCGGCGCCGAGATGCAGCCCCAGCACTACACGGTTGCGGTGGCGCTACCGCTGGTTCTTGTTGGCCCACCGCGTCTTGGCAACCCACGGGCCGACCCGGGCCTTTGTTGTCCGGGCCCTCATACGAACGACCCCTCTCAATAGGCGATCTTTGTG
>JADDPU010000054.1:0-2343 GCA_016781725.1 Rubrobacter sp.
CAACGGGCGTGGTCGGGCGGGGCTCCCGGTGGGCCTCGACAGACTGTACAATGTACTCTTGCCATGAGACTACGGGACCGAGAGGTGGTATAGGGATGGCCCTCTACGAGTACAAGTGCGCCGACTGCGAGGATCGCTTCGACCTCATGCGCCCGATGAGCGCCGCCGACGACCCGGCGCGGTGCCCCGAGTGCGGCTCGACGGAGTCTAGGCGTGTGATCTCTAACTTCGCCTCGATAACCCCGGGCGCCTCTAGCCTGAACACCAACCCCATGATGGACGCCCGTATCAAGAGCGGTGGGGGTGGCGGCGGCTGCTGCGGTGGTGGCTGCTGCGGCTAGGGAGAGGGCGACCGGAGGACCGCCGGAGGGACTGCCCGACCTCGCCCTCAAGGGTATAGAAGCCTTCAACAACGGCGAGTTCTACGAGTGCCACGAGTACCTCGAGGAGGCCTGGATGGAGGAGCCCGGCAGGGTGCGCTTCCTCTACCAGGGTATCCTGCAGGTGGGGGTCGGCTTCTACCACCAGCAGAACGGCAACTGGCGCGGGGCCACCGGCCTGCTGCGCAACGGGACAACCCGCCTAAAGGAGTTCGAGCCTGAGACGCGGGGCGTAGACGTGAGGCGGCTCGTCCGGGAGTGCGAGCGCTGCCTGGGCGAGCTAGAGGAGCTCGGGCGAGAGCGGGTGCGGGAGTTCGACTCCTCGCTCATCCCCAGGGTAAAGTTCGTCCAGCCCATCCGGTGACCGCAAGAGGAAAGGAGCCCGAGGGGCTCCCGGTCCCGTCTTGACACCGCGCGCCGGGTCGGGGCTTACGTACCTGCTGGCGGGCGCGGTTGGGCTGACGACCCTGACCCTGCTGATGCCGTTGGCGGATACTCCGGGGTCCCAACAGATCGCCAATATCCCGGCTTACGTCCTCGTTATCGTCTGCGTGGTCCCCTTGCTCCACGGGTTCCTCATCACGACGCAGGGCTACTCCACCCCCTATCTCTTGCTCTTTGGCGCGGTGGCGGCGGGCATCGGCTTCATGCTAGCCATCCGCGTGCGTCCCGAGAAGCTGGACGACGTCCCCGGAATTCTGACCTCGGTCACGCTCTCGCTCGCCGACCTTTGCAGGATTCTCGCCGCCGCGGCCGTCGGCGTGTCGCTCGCCCGCCACATAAAGTCCGTGGGCGTGGCGCTGCTCGTAGCCTCCGCCGCTACGGCCTCGGATCTCTTCAGCGTCTTCGCCGGGCCCACCAGGACGCTCGTCGAAGACGACTCGCCGGTCCTGGACCTCCTTTTACTCGTCTTCCCGACCTTCGGGTCCGTGTTGGGCTTCGGCCTGGGCGCGAGCGACTTCGTCTTTCTGGCCCTCTTCGCGGCTGCGAGCCTCTTCCTGAGCCTCCGCTACCCGGCGACCCTGCTGTATGTCTGCGCCGGGATACTCCTCGCGGTGACCACCGGGTTGCTGCTCGAGCGTCCTCTCCCGGCCGTCCCGTTCGTGGCCGTCGCGTTCGTGCTAGCCAACGCGGACCTCATCCTCGCCTCGCTGCTAAAGCGGGCCTGACAGGCTGGCAGCGTTCGCAAAGAGGCCCTTTACAAACCGCTTCAGTAACGCTTTCCCCGCTGGCGGGCAATGTCGAAGCGGGCCGACTCCGAGACGGCCATCACGGCCATCACCCCGCACTGGACGGGGTCGCTCACCACCAGGTCGGCCGCGTCGGGCACGCTGCCCGGCATGTTCAGCGAGAGCACGATAATCCCCTTCTCGCGGATCTCGCGCGCTGCCCTGGCGACGTCGCCGCCCATGAGCGCGCCGGCGAGCACCAGGGCCACCGCCCGCGGCAGCCGGGCCACGGCGCGTGTGGCCGCGGCGAGCTCCTCCTCGCCGACCAGCGGGATGGTGTCGACCGAGATCTTCTCCCCGCGGATGTTGTGCCTGTCGGCCTCGGCGACCGCCCCCACCACCACCTGACCTACCTGCGCCCCGCCTCCGACGACGATGATCCTCTTGCCGTAAACCTTGCCGAACGAAGGCGCGCGCTCGATCGCCTGCACCATCGGCAATGACCCGAGGTCGCCGATCAGGGCGTCCGCGGACGCTCCTTCCAAATTCTCGAGCTCGAAGTAGACGGTGGTGCCGTCCTCGCGCCGCTCGGCGATATCGACGTAGGTTATGTTCGCCCCGTGCTCGAGGATGACCCTCGTGAGGGCGTGGAGCACGCCGGGCTCGTCGGGCGTGCGGACCATGAGGGCCAGGGGGGCGTCTCGCTCTGCAGCCTCTCTCATACAGCGGAGTGTATAACCTCCACCGCAACCTTTCTTTGACCGGCGCTACCCCCCGTCTCGCCAACCGGCTCC
>JADDPU010000054.1:2485-4485 GCA_016781725.1 Rubrobacter sp.
CAGAGGGAGATCCCCGCGGTTTCGCCGGAAGCCTTCACCCTATAATGCCCTTATGGGGAGAGCCGCATCGAGAGTCTCGGTAATAGTCGTGTCGCCCGTTGGGGGGCCGTCGGCGGATGGTTGACGGGGCGAGCGGGGACCAAGCAAAAACGCCGCTGATATTGGTGCCTGGTCTGTTGTGCGATGAGCGGCTCTGGGAGCCGCAGGTCTGGCGTCTGGCGGACGTCGCGGAGGCGGTGATCGCGGACGTTACCGGGGGCGCTTCGGTCTCCGAGATGGCCCGCTCGGTACTCGGGGCGGCTCCTTCCGTAGGAAGCTTCGCCCTGGCGGGCTTATCCATGGGCGGCTACGTCGCCCTGGAGATCATGCGGATTGTGCCCGACCGGGTATCGCGCCTCGCCCTCCTCGACACCTCGGCCAGGGCCGACACGGCCGAGCAGACCGCCGCGCGGCGCGCGCTGATCGAGCTCGCAAAGAGCGGGCGCTTCGAGGAGGTCCCCCGCGCGTTGCTCCAGAGAGAGGTCCACCCGGACAGGCTCGGCGACGAGGGGCTCGTCTCGACGGTCTTGGGGATGGCCCACGCCGTCGGGCCCGAGGCGTTCGTGCGCCAGGAGGAGGCGATCATCGGGCGGCCGGACAGCCGTAGGGACCTGCCGGAGATCGCCTGCCCCACGCTCGTGCTCTGCGGGCGCGAGGACGCGCTGACGCCCTTGCACCTGCACGAAGAGATGGCCGCCCTGATCCCCGGCTCGCGGCTGCGCGTGATCGAGAGGTGCGGCCACCTCTCGACCCTCGAGCGCCCGGAAGCGGTGACCGCCGCGCTGCGCGGGTGGCTCACGGCGGCCGGAGACAGCGGGGCCACGGGCTACGCTTAGGTTTTTCGGTGGGGCTAGGACCCGTCGTCCAGGTGCGGGGTCAGGAGGGGCAGGTCGGCTGAACCCAGACGGTCCGAGGCCGTCTTCGCCTGGTGCCAGAAGGGGTAGATCAGGGGCGGCGCGCTCACCTCGTCCAGGCGCCCGCGCTCCTCTTCGGAGAGCGAGAGCTCGGCTGCCTCGAGGTTGTCGGCGAGCTGCTCGTCGGTACGCGCCCCGACTATGACCGAGGCCACGCCCGGCCGGTCAAGCAGCCACGCGAGGGCCACCTGCGCCGCCGAGACGCCGCGACCTTCGGCGATCTCGACGAGCACGTCCACGATGTCGTAGAGCTTGCCCGAGTCGCGCACGGGAGGCTCGTCCCAGCCCTCCACGTGCCGCCCCTCCGAGGCATCCTCGTCGCGCCGGTACTTGCCGGTCAGCAAACCGCCGGCCAGCGGGCTCCACACGAGGATGGAGCACCCCTGGTCGATGGCGAGCGGCACGAGCTCGTACTCGGCCTCCCTCGCCTGCAAGGTGTAGTGGATCTGCTGGCTCACGTAGCGCTGCAACCCGAGCCGCTCGGAGAGGCCCAGGGCCTTCATGAGCTGCCAGCCCGAGTAGTTCGAGGACCCCACGTAGCGCACCTTGCCGCTCCTCACGAGGGTATCCAGCGCCTCCAACGTCTCCTCCAAGGGTGTCAACCCGTCCCACTCGTGGACCTGGTAGAGGTCGATGTAGTCGGTGCCGAGCCTCCTCAGGCTCTCCTCGCACTGGCGGATTATGTGGTGCCGGGAGAGGCCCGTGTCGTTGGGGCCTTCCCCGACGGGCATGCGGACCTTCGTCGCGAGCAGCAGGTCGTCGCGGCGGCCGGAGATCGCCTCCCCGAGGATCTCCTCCGACTCGCCCCCTGAGTAGATGTTCGCGGTGTCGAACAGGTTGACCCCGGCGTCCAGGCACATCTCTACCTGCCTCTTCGCCCCTGCGACGTCCGTGGCGCCGACCTTGCTGAAGCCGCCCCGACCCCCGAAGGTCATCGTGCCTAAAGTAAGGCTCGAGACGAACAGCCCGGAGCGTCCCAACCTGCGATATTGCATAATGTCCCTCCCTTGTCGAAGTACGCGCTAGCCTAGCACGGCGAGGCCGGCC
>JADDPU010000430.1 GCA_016781725.1 Rubrobacter sp.
CACGAAGCCCCACAGCTCGCGGCGTTCGAGGGGGCGCATCTCGCCTTCGAGCAGCCCGAAATACCCTTCCTCTACAGCCACTACCTCCCAGCCCCGCGAGAAGGCCGCCTGTGTGGCCGCCCGCACGGCGGCGTTCATGCCGGGGGCCACACCCCCGCTGGTCAGCACCGCTATCTTCAAAAACCTCTCCTCTCGCTCTGATCCCGAGATGAGTAATGTACCCTCAGGCGCCGGTTCTCTCCCGCGAGGGTGGACCGCGACGTATCCCGGCGCTTCTTGCGCGGGTAGAATCCGTGTGGGTAGGCGAGGAGGAGGGGTCGTCTTGGAGGATTGCTCGGTACGGGTGATGAGCTTCAATATCAGGGGCGCGTCCCACAGGAGGGATGGGGTCAACCTCTGGGAGCATCGGGCCGGCATGAACGTCCAGACCATCAAGCGCTACGGTCCTGACCTCATAGGCTTCCAGGAGTTCCAGAACGAGAACCTCGAGGTCTACAAGAGGGAGTTGCCGGGCTACGCCCGCCTGCCGGGGCCCGTGTACGGGACCGGGGTAGTCGAGGAGTTCGCCGCCATCTTCTACGATCCCGAGCGCTTCGAGGAGCTCGACTCTGGCGGGTTCTGGCTCAGCGAGACGCCGGACGAGTACTCGGCGACCTGGGGGAACGAGGTCATCCGCTCAGCCAACTGGGCAGTCCTGCGCTGCCGGGAGAACGGCGTGGCCTTCCTGCACGTCAACACGCACCTCGACCACGTGAGCGAGCCCGCGCGCATCGAGGGGAACCGCCTCATCCTCCGCCAGACCCAGGAGACCTTAGCCAACCACGGAGACCCGCCGACCATCGTCACCGGTGACTTCAACTGCAGGCCCGGCTCCCCTCCTTACCAGGTCTTCGAAGAAGCCGGCTTCACCGACACCTTCCGTGCCGCCGGCAACGAGGACGCCGACGGCGCCTACACCTTCCACGCCTTCAGGGGTAAGCACCTCTCGCCCGGCGACACAGACAAGCCGACCGGGCGCATCGACTGGATCCTGATCCACGACGACGCCGGGCGAATCACGGTGCGCTCGCACGAGATCGTGTGCGACGGCGACGAGGAAACCGGACGCTA
>JADDPU010000277.1 GCA_016781725.1 Rubrobacter sp.
CCAACTACAACTCCCGCCCCCGCCCGGCCGAGGTCCTCGTCCACGGCGACCGCTGGGCCGTAGTGCGCGAGCGCGAGCACTACGCCGACCTCGTCAAGGGCGAGTTGGTCCCGGCGTTCCTGTAGCCGGCGGGTATCAGCTATCAGCTTTCCGAGGTCTGCATTCCCGGGGGGAGCGTAGTGCTCCGAGGAGAGCGGGTGACGTTGCGCGCCACGACCCGGGAGGACCTGACCCACCTCGCCCGGTTCGAGAACGACCTCGGGTTCGTCGTCGCGGGCGGCGGGGACCCGCCCGGGCCTGTCCCCCTCGAACGCCTGCAGAGAGACTTCGACAAAGAGGCCTCCGACCCCCCGCCGGACAAGGTCGAGTTCGCCATCGAGGCCGACGGCTCTTACGTGGGCCGGTGCGGCCTCTACAACATCGACCGGACGGCCCGCCACGCCGAGCTCGGCATCGGCATCGGGGAGAGGGAGTATTGGGGGCGCGGCTACGGACGCGAGGCTGTTGGATTGCTCCTCGACTACGCCTTCAGGCTGCGCAACCTCCGCCGGGTGTGGCTCGAGGTCCACGCCGACAATGAGCGTGGGATGCGGGCCTACCGTTCCTGCGGCTTTGTGGAGGAGGGCCGGATGCGCGAGCACGTCTGGCTCGCGGGCCGCTACGTGGACAACGTCATCATGGGGGTCTTGCGCGAGGAGTGGGAGGGGAGTGGTGGCTAGGGGGACGCACGAGTCGCTGCCGGACGACCGCAACCAGAGCGTCCTCGTCTACATCAACGGCGAGTTCTATCCGAGGGAGGAGGCGAAAGTCTCCGTCTTCGACTCGGGCTTTCTCGTCGGGGACGGGGTGTGGGAGGGTCTCAGGCTCCACGACGGTGGGCTCGCCTTCCTCGACCTCCACCTCGACCGGCTCTTCGAGGGCGCCAGGACCATAGGCCTCGATGTCGGGATGACGCGCGCCGAGCTGACAGATGCCCTCCACGAGACCATCCGCCGCAACGACATGGCCGTCTCGGAGGGCGTCCACGTGCGCCTGATGGTCACCCGGGGCGACAAAAAGACCCCATCCCAGGACCCGCGCCTCGCCGTGGGCGGGCCGAACGTCGTCATCATCGCCGAGCACAAGGTCGCAGACCCCGGCGTGAAGGAGCAGGGGATCAGCCTCTTCACCTCGACCGTCCGCCGCCCGCCGCCTGACACCCTGGATCAACGGCTCAACTCCCACAGCAAGCTCCACGAGGTAATCGCCCTCATCCAGGCGCTTAACGCCGGGGCCGACGAGGCCCTGATGCTGGACCCGACCGGCGCGGTGGCGACCTGCAACGCCACCAACTTTTTCGTCGTGCGCCGCGGCGAGGTGTGGACCTCGACGGGCCACTACTCTCTCAACGGCATCACCCGATCCATCGTCATAGGGCTCTGCCGGGCCGAGGGCATCCCCGTCTTCGAGCGAGCCTTCTCCCTCACGGACGTGTACGGCGCCGACGAGGCCTTCGTCACGGGCACCTTCGGCGGGCTGACCCCCGTTGTTCAGGTGGACGGGCGGAGGATAGGCGCAGGAGGGCGCGGCCCACTCACCGCCCGCCTCACGGAGCTGTACGCACAGGCCGTCGCCGAGGCGGGCGCCCGCGCGACCGGAACGTAGCGCGGTGTCCGAATGCCTCAAGCTCTCGGTGTGGTCGGGGCCGCGCAACGTCTCTACGGCGCTCATGTACTCCTTCCGCCAGCGCCCGGACACCGTGGTCGTGGACGAGCCCCTCTACGGTCACTACCTCAAGGTGACGGGCGCCGATCATCCGGGCGTCCCCGAGGTGCTGCGGGCGATGGACGGCGACGGCGAGCGGGTCGTAAGGGGGGTCCTGCTCGGACCGTGCGAGCGTCCGGTTCACTTCTTCAAGAACATGGCCCACCACCTCGTCGGGCTCGACAGGGGGTTCCTCGCCAGGATCACGAACGTGCTCCTGATCCGGGACCCTGAGGAGATGCTGCCCTCGCTCGCGCAGGTGCTCCCCGCGCCCACCCTGCGCGACACCGGCCTCGATAGGCAGGTCGAGATCCTCGAGGTCATGCTAAGAGAAGAGGGAGAGCCCGTAGTGCTCGACGCGCGGGAGCTGCTCCTGGACCCGCCCCGCGTGCTGCGAGAGGCTTGCGGGAGGCTCGGCCTCCCGTTCGAAGAGGCGATGCTTCGCTGGCCGCCCGGTCCCAAACCCGAGGACGGCGTGTGGGCGCGCCACTGGTACCGCAGCGTCCACGCCTCGACCGGCTTCGCGCCCTACAGGCCCAAGACGGGCCGGTTCCCCGAGGGGCTCAAACCCCTGCTCGGGGAGTGCGCGCCCCTCTACGAAAAGCTGCGCGGCTACGCCATCACCGCCGGGCGCCCGAGCGGGCATTAGACCGGCTAGCTCCGCGGCGCCGCCGGCGGTTGGTGAGGAGGGGCAAGAGGCCGGGGCTGCGCCCGGCGAGGCGGGAGTCAACGGAGAGGGCCTTCGCGGCCGGGCTGAACAGGATCACCAGCGAGACCAGCGCGATCAGCAAGTTCATCGTGAGAAACTCCGGGGTGCCAAGACCCGTCCCCAGGCCAACGCCGCCCTGGGAGAGCAGGATCATGACGCTCAGCACCACGCTGCCCAAAGCCGCGAAGTTGGTGAGAAGCCCCAAGATCAACGCTATCCCGAGCGTCAACTCTCCGGCCCGCATCAGCTGGGCGAAGAGCTCCGCGTTCGGGACGACGGTGCCTTGCATGAAGCCCTGGAAGAAGGGGGGAGCTTGGGAGACGAAGCCCCCTGCGGCCAGGCTGTCGGCGAACTGCCGGGGGAAATCCGGGTTCAGCAGCTTCTCGAGGCCGCCGTTGAGCCAGACGGCCCCGATCAGGACGCGCACCCACACCATGCCGTTCACCGCTCGAACCCCTTTCTCGGGTTGCCAGACTCTTCCATCTTACATACGCGGCGGAGGGCACGCGGGATCACGGCGACCGTTCTACGCATACAAATACGGAATAACGGGTAGTTCCTGCTAGACCGATCGTCGCGTCGCCTGGTACGTAGCGTGCAGGAGGGTCGCGAAGCCGGAAGGGAGCGGACGTGCCCGACAGGGGCCCGATCATCGTGGCTTGGAACAACTGGGACTCGGCGCTCCTCTACATCCTCGCCGGCGTTGCGGCGGCGTTCCTTCTACGACAGGTTCATCTCCGAGGCCGACGCCCCGGGATTGAACCGGCGCCTAACTTCGTACGTACTTACCTAGAGACCAACTAGAGAGCGAGGAGCAAGCCTTGGGGAAGATTTCGCGGGAGAGGTTCATCCGGCTCGGCTCGGCCTTGGGCGTGGGAGCCGCGGTGGCCTCGCTGGCCGCCTGCGGAGGGGGTACCGGTGACAGCTCCGGCGGTAATCAGGGTGGCGGAGGCTCCGAAGAGGGCGAGAGGAGAGCGCGATCCGGGGCCCAAGGCGGCGGTGCGGCCATCGCCAAGGAGTCCGAGGTGGCGCCGGGCAGCGCCGTCACGTTCAAGAACGGGGGTCAGGACGCCGTGCTCGTCCACCTCAAGAGCGGGGATTTCGTCGCCTATTCTGCGGTCTGCACCCACCAGGCCTGCACGGTGGCCTACAAGGGAGGCCAGCTCGCCTGCCCGTGCCACGGCTCCGTCTTCGATCCCGCCAACGGCGCCGAGGTCGTGAACGGGCCGGCCCAGAGCCCGCTTGAGGAGATACCCGTCGAGGTCAGAGGCGGTGAGATCTTTCGGGCCTAGGCTACGGTTTCGGGCTTCGATAGATCCTCCCGGCGCCTCTCCAAGGACTGAAACCCGAAGCCTCTATCAAGTAGAATGCTCGCATGGATTCGAGCGGGGAGCGTATCGGGCTCAACGGGGCGGCGGCGGTGCTGGACGTTCCGGTGGAGACGGTCAGGCGCTACGTGGAGGAGGGGAGGCTCCGCGCCGAACGTGGGGAGGGAGGCGCATACGTTCTCTCCTTAGGGGAGGTCATAGGGCTCGCGCGCGGGCTCGGCGCGGAGGCTGCGGAGGAGGAGATCTTCGAGGGCGAGGTGATGGGGGAGGAGTCCTCGAACAACTCCAGGCTCCCGGCCGTCCCCTTCGAGCGCTACGAGCGCCTCTTGCAGCAGGGCCAGGACTACAAGACCCGTCTCGAGGAGCGGACCCGCCAGATAGAGGAGGTCCGCCAGGAGCGCGACGCGGCGAGGATGGAGATAGACCGTCTGTGGTCCGAGATCGAACGCCTCAACCTCGTAGAGTTCCAGCGCGAGCTGCAGGAGAAGACCATCTCCACCCTCGAAGAGGAGAAAACCAGGCTGGAGACAGAGCGCGAGCGCCTGCTCCGCGAGCAGATGGAGCTGACCGAGGAGAAGGCAGCCCTCTCCGAAGACCGGGTGCGCCTCGAAGCCGAGCTGAACGCCCTAAAGAACCGCGGCTTCTTCGCCCGCCTCTTCGGCGGCTGAGGGCACGACCCGGCTCCCACCGGATCTTCTGGGTCAAAGATCACTCATTTGGGGGATGCGCGCCCCTCGCTTCCGTGGTAGGTTGCCAGACGTCGCGTGACGCGGGGCGGTCCCCCTCCGCCCCCTTTCGAAGTGGGAGGGAAGTGTGCTGACGGACTCTTTCAGATTATGGGCCTCGATGTTGGCGGCGCTCCTCGTAGCGAGCCTCCTCGCAGCGGCGGCCCTCTCGACGGGAGCGGAGGCACAGACGACCGGCTGCCAGGGGGGAGTGGTCCTTGACGCGGGTCACGGGGGGACGGACCCCGGGGCGATAAACACAAAGTACGACGACATCATCGAGAAGGACCAGGTCTTGGACGTCGCCAGGAGGCTCAAAGCGCTCCTCGAGGCCGACGGACACCCGGTCTGCATGACGCGCACCGGGGACCAGACCCTCTCCAACCGCGACCGCTACACCTACGCCAACACCACCGGGGCGAGGGTCCTCGTCTCGGTCCACATGAACGGCTCCTCGGAGTCGGGCACGGATTACACGACCACCCTCTTCGGGAAGTGGCGCAAGGACAAGAAGCTGGCTTACGCCGTGTACGGGGACCACCTGGCCGCCAAGCCGCTCTACGGCCTGGTGACCCTGCCGGCGGCCGAGGGCTCGGGGACCATCGCCAGGCGAGCCCCCTACTCGTTCGCCTCAGGCGTCCTGCTCAAGAGCAACATGCCGGCGATCATCGCGGAGACGGTCTTTATCACGAACCATAGGGAAGCCGAGTGGCTCAAGTATGGGCGGACGATGCCTGACGGTACCGTGGTGAGCCGCCAGCAGCAGATAGCGGAGGCGCTGAAAACGGGGATCGAGTACTACCTGGCGACCTACCCTAGTAATTCCTGACGGTGCGGTCCGAGAGGGTGGTTGTCTGCGGCCCTCGATGGTGAAGCCGGCCAGCCGCCGGCTCGTCGGGATGGGTACGGGCGCCCGAGCCTCGAGGGGGCTTCCTGGCCTGCTACGGGGAGGGGGTGGTCCGTGACCCATCGCGGCTGCTCCAATTGAGTTCCAGCAAGTGTGTTGAGTCCCCGCGGCATCTGCGCGTAACCGGTCGACTCTTCCCTTGCCGGTTAGCCGGGTGGCTATGATGTACAGTGGCACGCTGTATGGATCGCAGCGAGATAGAGCGGCTGGTGTTGCGGGCGCGGGGACTTGCCGTGTTGCGCGGGGTCCTGCGGTCTCCTGCGGCGCGGGATCTCTTGGCGCTGCTCAGGCTTCTGGCGGTAGAGAGGCCGGATCCAGAACCCGTAGTAGAGACCTTCGGGCGGCTTTGGGAGGAGCTCGCCGCACAGCCCGACCCGCTCCTGCCCGACGCCTGGCAGGCACATCTCGTGGCTCGCCTCCTGGAAGACGAGAACCCTTTCTCTCTGACGGCGGAGAGAGGCCCGGCCGGCTTCTTGTCGGGCGCGCTCCTCGGGCAGGTTCGCCGCGACCTCGGCGTGCTGCGGGAGCTCTTCGACCTCGACGGTGGAGCCTTGCTCGCCATGGTCGAGGGTAAGGTTTCCGGGGTGGCCGGCCTCTGGGTCCCTTGGGACGACCCCGGGCGGGTCGGCGAGGACACTGCGCGGCGCGAAATCGCCCGGAAGCTCGCGGTGGCCGGGGATTGGGGCGGGTGCGCGGAGCGCTTGGCCGAGCACTTCCATCGGCACGGCGCCGGTACCTTCGGGCGCTACCGGGCATTCCGCTGGGGCGCGGACGGGTTGCGGGCGGTGCTGCGGCCCGATCCGGCCAGCCTCGTTGGGCTCGTCGGGTACGAGCGCGAGCGCGAGCCGCTGATCAGGAACACCGAGCGCTTCCTCGCCGGGCTGCCGGCGCACCACGCCCTCCTTTACGGCCTTCCCGGGACCGGCAAGTCCTCGACCGTCAAGGCTGTCCTCAACGAGTACGCGAACGAGGGGCTGCGCCTGGTGGAGGTGGCCAAGGAGGACCTCGGGGCGTTGCCCCGGGTGCTCGAAATACTGCGCGGGCGGGGTGGACGCTTCATCCTCTTCGTGGACGACCTCTCCTTCGAGGAGCACGAGGTCGAGTACAAGTCCCTCAAGGCGCTCCTGGAGGGCAGCATCGAGGAGCCGCCGGAGAACGTCAGGCTCTACGCCACCTCCAACCGCCGGAACCTGATCCGGGAGAGCTTCTCAGACCGGGAAGACTCCGACGACGTCCACGCCCGGGATACCATGCATGAGAAGCTCTCCCTGGCAGCCCGCTTCGGGCTGCGTCTGACGTTTCCCTCCCCGAATCAGCGACGTTACTTAGAGATCGTCGCCGGTCTCGCCGAGCAACGCGGCTTGAAGCTCTCCGCGGAAGACCTGCGGGAGCGCGCCCTGCTCTGGGACCGGTGGCACGCCGGGCGTTCCGGACGCACCGCCAGGCAGTTCGTGGACGAGCTCGAGGCCGAGCTCGCCCACAGCCAGAGCGCGCCATAGGCGTCCTGCAAGGGCATGCCTATCGGATACAGGAGCCTGCCGGATCATGCTAATCTGTATGTAAGGTGGTAGTTTGTGGGCCGAAAGGGTAAGGATTGGCGAACGAGGCGATCCTGACGGCCGGCGCCTACCGACGAAAATCGGGGTTCTAACGAAGGAGAAGGCCGCTGATCGTAGTGTGTAAAGACCTACCGGCGGAGAAGGCCTGCGGCCGGATGAGGCAACGCGATGAGGTTTGTGGGGTCAGCGGGCAAGGGACATGACACGGTGAAGCGACCCACTACCACGCTCGAGAACTTCCTGCTCGGCTGGCGCAGGTGGAGAGAATCGTGGCTTAAGGGGGCCGGGCGCAAGCGAATCGGGGGGGTGGCCGAAGGGAGCGAGGACCGCTTTCGCTCCCTGGTACAGGACGCCTCCGGTATACTCCTGATCACGAACGCCGATGGAATCGTTAGCTACGTAAGCCCTGCGGTCGAGCCGGTGTTGGGCTACAAGCCCGAAGAGGTGGTGGGTAAGGACACCTCGACCCTGGTGCACCCCGATGACGCGAGGCGGGTAAGGGATGTCATGGCCGAGGCCATGGGCAACCCGGGCACTTCCCCTTCGATGGAGCTACGCCTCGGGCACAGGGACGGCTCGTGGCGCCACGTCGAGTCTAGCTGTACCAGCCTGCTTGACGACCAGGCGGTGGGCGGGCTCGTCTTCGACTCCCGCGAGATAACCGGGCGCAAGCGGGCCGAGGTGAAACCGCAAGACAGCGAGGCGCGGTTCCGGAGCTTTGTGGAGCAGGCCGCGGACGCCCTCTTCGTCTACGACCTCGAGGGCGGGTTCGTCGAGGTGAACCGGCAGGCTTGTGAGAGCCTGGGATACACGCGCGAAGAACTGCTGACCCTGTCGGTGGCCGACGTCGAGGAGAACCCTGGGGCCTTCGCGGGTTTGCGGGAACGCACGCTCTCCGACGGGCCCGTAACGCTCGACGGCGTCCACCGGCGCAAGGACGGCATCACCTTCCCCGTCGAGGTCCGCGTCGGCCCGCTCACGGAGGGCGGCAGGCGGCTCATGCTCGCCCTGGCACGCGATGTGACAGAACGCAGGCGCGCGGAGAGCAAGCTCCGAGAGGCCGAAGCCAAATACCGCACGCTGGTGGAGCAGATCCCGGCGATCACCTACATCGGGGCGCTCTACCGGGAGGAGGTCAAGCACGAGATCCTCTACGTGAGCCCCCAGGTCGAGGAGCTGCTGGGCTACTCCCGGGAGGAGTTGACTTCGAACCCCAACCTGTGGGAGGAGTTGGTCCACCCCGAAGACCGCGATCGGGTGATCGCCGAGGACGCGCGTACGGAGAGGACCGGCACCCTGTTCAGCGCCGAGTACCGGGTCATCGCCCGCGACGGTCGTACGGTCTACATCCGCGACGATGCTCGGCTCGTCCGGGACGCCTCGGGCCAGCCACGCTTCTGGCAGGGCGTGATGTACGACATAACCGATCAAAAGGAGGCCGAGGCAAGGCTCAGGAAGGCCGAGGAGAAGTACCGCGCGGTAGTCGAGCAGATCCCTGCCGTCATCTACATCAAGGAGGCCGCCAACTCCAACGCCCTGACGTACGTAAGCCCGCAGATGGAGACAATGCTCGGGTACGAGCTCGAGGAGTGGACCTCCGACCCCGAGTGCTGGGTAAAGACCCTGCATCCGGCCGACCGGAAGCGGGTTCTGACGGAGAACAGGCACGCCAGAGAGACGGGCGAGCCCTTCACGATGGAGTACCGGCGGTTCGCCGAGGACGGGCGCGTCGTATGGATCCGGGACGAGGCCACTCTGGTGCGCGACGGGCGGGGTGAGCCCTGGTACTGGCTTGGCGTCCAGGTAGACGTAACGGAGCGCAAGCGGGCCGAGGAGGCGCTCGAGGAGAGCGAGTTACGGCTGCGCGCCGTAATCACCAACGTGCCGGTCGTGCTCTTCGCCTTGGACTACGCTGGCGTGTTCAAGCTCTCGGAGGGCGAAGGGTTGGACGCTTTGGGCCTGAAGCCGGGCGAGGCTGTCGGGCGGTCGGTCTCCGAGATACACGGGGACGAACCCGAGATCCTTGAAGATGTCGACCGGGCTCTCGCCGGCGAGGAGTTCAGGGCCGTAAGGGGCATCGGCTCGCGCAGGTTCGAGATATGGTACTCGCCGCTCAGGACGAGCGGCGAGGAGGTGATAGGCGTCATAGGCGTCGCTGTCGACGTCACGGACCGCGAGCGGGCTGAAGAGGCGTTGCGCCAGAGCGAGGAGCGGTTCCGCAAGCTGTCCGACGCGGCATTCGAGGGGATCGTCATCCACGATGCGGGAAGGGTACTTGAGGCGAACGAGGCCTATGCCGCCATGCACGGGTACGAGCTCTCGGAGATCCTCGGCAGATCCACGCTGGAATGGGTTGCTCCCGAGTACCGCGACTTGGTCCGGCGGAACATTCTCTCCGGGTACGAAGAGAGCTACGAGAGCGTCGAGGTGAGGAAGGACGGCACGCGCATCGACGTGGAGGTCCGGGGGAGGGAGCTCTCTTACCGGGGACGCACCGTCAGCGTAACCGCCGTGCGCGACGTCACCAAGCGCAAGGAGGCCGAGGCGCGCCTCAGGGAAGCCGAGGAGAAATACCGCCTGCTCGTCGAGCAGATCCCGGCGGTCACCTACATAGACCGGCCCGACGGCTCGGACGAGCCGGTGTACACCAGCCCGCAGATAGAGAAGATGCTCGGCTACACCTCGGAGGAGTGGATCGAGAATCGCCTGTGGCCGACGCGGCTGCATCCCGAAGACCGGGAGAGGATCCTGGCCGCCGACGAGCGCTTCGAAGCGGGGGGCGAGGCGTTCGACGAGGAGTACCGCTTGATCCACAGGGACGGATCGGTGGTGTGGGTGCACGAGGGGGCGGTGCTGCTCACGGACGAGGCGGGCGAGCCGCTGTATCGGCAGGGCTTCTTGACGGATATCACCGAGCGCAAGCGGGTCGAGGAGGTAAGGGCCAGGCTGGCGCGCCAGGCCGAGTTGCGGGCGGACGTGAGCGCCGCCCTCTCCGAGAGCGAAGCCCTGCAAGAGACGCTGCAGCGGTGTACCGAGGCCATAGTCGAAAAGCTGGGTGCGGCCTTCGCCCGAATCTGGCTCTTCAACCAAGAAGAGAACATGCTGGAGCTGCAGGCCAGCGCGGGGATGTACACCCACCTCGATGGTCCACACGGCCGCGTGCCCTTAGGCGAGTTCAAGATCGGCCTTATAGCCAAGGAACGCCGCCCGCACCTGGCCGACGACGTAGTCAACGATCCCCACATCAGCGACAAAGAGTGGGCGAGGCGAGAGGGGATGGTGGCCTTCGCCGGTTATCCGCTGCTCGTTGAGGGCCGGCTGGTAGGAGTCCTGGCGTTGTTCGCCCGCGAACGCCTCGCCGAGGACACCAACGAGGCGTTGGCGCAGGTAGCCGACGTGATCGCCCAGGGTATCGAGCGCAAGCGGGCGGAGGAGGCGTTGCGTCGCAGCGAGAAAAGCCTCGCGGAGGCGCAATGGATCGCCCACATCGGGAACTGGGAGTACGAGGTGGAGGAGGACCGGGCACACTGGTCCGACGAGATGTACAGGATCTTCGACCTCTCTCCTGAGGAGTTTACCCCGACGTACAAGGCGTTTTTGGGTCTCGTTCATCCTAACGACAAGGAGCTTGTCCGGCGGGCGGTCCGCGAAGCTCTGTACGATGGGGGACGAAGCGGGATCGAGTACCGCATAGTCAGGCTGAACGGCGAGGTTCGCTACGTACATAGCGAGTACGAGCTGCTAAGGGGAGAGGCGGGCAGACCGAGAAGGTTGATCGGGACGGTCCACGACACCACCGAACGCAAGCAAGCGGAGGAGAGGTTGCGGGAGGCGAACCGGCGCTTGGCTGAACTCGCGGTCCTAAAGGCCGACTTCACAGCGATGGTAGCCCACGAGCTCGACACGCCGCTGGCGGTCATCCGCGGGTACGTCGACATGCTGGCCACCGGCGAACTCGAGCCCGCCGAGCAATCCCAGGCCCTCGACAAGATCCAGTCGGAGGCCGACCTGCTCGAGGCGCTCATCTCCGACGTGAGGACCGCCGCCTTTGTCGAGCGGGAGACCTTCACCCTCGACCCCCAGCCGGTAAGGGCCGGCACACTGCTGAAAGACGCCGCCGCCTTCGTCGAGACCCTGCCGGGAGACCATCCGCTGGTCGTCGAGAACGATTCCGGCGAGCAGGAGCTGTGGGCGGACCCTTACAGGATAGGCCAGGTGCTTCGCAATCTTCTCTCCAACGCCGCCAAGTACTCGCCGGACGGGGCGCCGATCGAGCTTAGGGCCGTCTCCGGCCAGAAGCCTCAACGCGTCCGCATCGAGGTGGAGGACCGAGGGGCGGGGATAAACCCCGAAGATGCGGGACGCATCTTCGAGAAGTTCGGCCGGGGACGAGACAGGTCAGGCCGGAAGGTGCCGGGGGTGGGGTTGGGCCTCTACCTGAGCAGGCGTCTCCTGCAAGCCCACGGTAGCGAGCTGACGATGGATCCGGCGCCAGAGGGCGGCTCGGTATTCGGTTTCGAACTGGAGATCATCCGGTGAGCCGCGTCCTGCTGGTAGACGACCACGCGACCTTCCGCGAGCCGCTCGCCTTCATGTTCGACCGGGAGCCCGAGTTCGAGGTCGTCGCGCAGGCTGGCTCCGTCGGGGAGGCTAGCCAGATGCTCGAGGGCGTAGACCTCGCGATCGTGGACCTGGACCTCCCCGACGGCGACGGAACGCAGTTGATCGGCCAGCTGCGCGCCGCCAACCCGCACGGCATGGTACTGGTGCTGACCGCGAGCATCGAACGAGAGGCCTACGCCCGGGCGGTGGAGGCGGGTGCGGCCGGGGTGCTCCACAAGTCCGTCCGCATCAAAGACGTGGTCGGCGCATCGAAGCGCCTGCTGGCTGGCGAGGTGATTCTCTCGACCGACGAGGTGATCGAGTTGCTCAGGCTCGCCGGTCGCCAGAAGGAACAAGACTACCAGGCACGACGCGCTACCGAGAGCCTCACGCCCCGCGAGCTGGAGGTGCTTCGGGCGCTCGCCGACGGCCTGAGCGACAAGGAGATCTCGGAGCGGCTCCACGTCGGCGTCGGCACGGTACGCAACCATATAGTGAGCATCTTCGGTAAACTCGGCGTGCACTCGAGGCTGCACGCTCTAGTGTTCGCAGTGCGCCACGGTATCGTCGAGATTCGCTGAACGCTACACACCTCGCCGTTGTTGGGACCGCTCCGGCGCGGGTAAAAATGTATGGGTAAAATCGTCTGTGAAAAAAGCATATTAGGAAATGCCCGAGAAAAACCTTACCATTCTATAGACGCGTGATCTGTCGATTCGTCCTACATTTGTTTCTATGGGGAAGATCCGCGCCCTTATAGCCAACGAGCCTCGCACGTACCGCGAGGTGCTCGTACACGCCCTACGCGACCTTCGTCCGCGGGTAGAGGTTGACGCCGCGGACCCGGACGCCTTGGAGGATGAGATCGCCCGTCTCCGACCGCACTTGGTCGTGTGTAGCCGAGGCCGCGTCGTGGTGGGGGAGGGCGTGCTCACCTGGGTGATGCTGTACCCGGGCGGCGAGAACCGGGCCGAGATCGTCACGGCCGGGGGGCGCGCGATGCTTGTCGGCCTCAAGTTCGACGACTTCCTTTCGATCGTCGACGGCACCGAGCTCCTGCACCGATTCAGGCAGGGAGAGGGGCTAAGGGCATGAGGATCAGGGTCCTGACTTTCGCTCATGTCGCTGAGGCAGGTTTAGGGATAAGAGAGGACAGGGGTTTTGGGCGGAGTGTACCGACAGGTGGTAGCACTTTGAGGGAGGAATATACAACCGCGAGCACCAGGATAGCGGTTCTGGTTCCGGCGCACAACGAGGAGGAGGTCATAGACCGCTCGCTGGCGTGGGCGATCAGGGACACCGGTAGGGAGAACGTCTACCTGGTGGCTGACGGCTGTACCGACGAGACCGTGCGGTTCGCGAGCTACTGGATCGGTGAGGAGCACATCTACGAGACCGACCGGATGGGGCGCGGCCCCGCTCTGCTGGAGGCGATGAGGCACTTCGGCTTGCTCGATCGCTACGACGGGATCTTCATGGCCGACGCCGACAGCCTGATCATGCCCGGCTCCATGGAGCAGTACCGTGCCTCGCTGGAGTCGGACGTCGGTGCCGTGATCGGCCACATGCTCGTCCTCGAGGAGCAGTCGAACCTGTACGCCTGCTGGAGGCGCTACCAGTATTTCTGGGGGTTCAACCTGATCGTGAGGGCCGCCAGCGTCTACCGGGGCTGCTTCCAGAACACGCCCGGGTGCTGCACCGTGTACTCCAGCGCCGCGCTCAAGCGGATCGAGCACGACCCGTATAACCCGGCCGAGGACATGGATTTCTGCTATCAGATACACCGCAAGAGCCTGGGCAGGATCGTGTGGAACCCGAACGCGTGGGTGCAGACCGCGGATCCTCTCACCCTCGCCGATTACCGGAGGCAGGTAATCCGGTGGGGCAGGGGCTGGTGGTACAACATCCGCAAGCACAGGATGGGGCTGCGGTTCAAGGCCGTGGATCTGCTGGTCGGCTACGTCACGTTGACGCAGACCGCGAACTGGCTGCGGGCGATCGTCGTGGCCGTGCTCGGCCTGTGGTGGCTCGGCGGCGGCGGGGCCACGTGGTTGCTCAAGGCGCTCGCGGCCAGCTACCTGCTCGACTTCTCGGTGATAGGCGCCATCTCGGTGGTGGCGGCCGTGCGCAGGAAGTGGGACGTGGTGAAGTGGTTGCCACTGTATCCCGTGATGGTCTTTGTCGATCTGGCGTTCTACGGCTATGCGTTCCTGACGCAGCGCCGGGGCCTGAGCGCCGTATGGACCTCGCCTGTTCGAGAGAGGAGGTGATCGCCCTGTACGTTCTACCAGCGACCGGTGGAATCTTTCTTCTGCCCCTTGCCCTGCTGGCCGGAGCTTCGATGTTCAGTTTCGGCGCGGCCCTGATCCGCCGTTACCTCCGGTAGGAACGGGACGTGCCTGCAGGCATCGGGCACCTGAAGGTACCGAGGTTCTAGAGGGGCCCCATCGCCGCCTGGCGGAGGTACCTCTACCTGAGAGGCGCGGTGGCCTATGGCGGCGGGGGTTCCCGGGCACGCCAGGCTTCTGGAATCTGTACTCCACCGAAGTCCTGAGGAGGCTGGATCACAGGCCCGTGGCCCCCGCTGAGGACCTTGACTCTTGCTCGCAGATGCACCGTAAGAGTCTATGGAGGATAAGTTACGCTCCCCAGGCCCACATGGAGACCTGCGTGCCGGTAAACCTCAAGAACTATATGCTAAGCAGCTCAAGAGATGGAACGGAGGTTGGCGCTACGCCATAAGGAAACACCGGATGCTGCGGGGCTGCAGTGGGTGGACTTCGTGGCCGGGCTGGTGACGCTTGAGATGCTGCTCTCTTGACTCAGGGGCGCGCTGAATAGTGAAAAGGAGACTGCTCCGGGGGCCGGTTCCTCACCATCCTGCTGGGTTCGCTACTATCGTCCCTGGGAACGCTCATCAGGAGACTCTTCTAGAGGGGCCCGAAAAACGCGGGCTGGACGGATGCCACTTGCAGCCCAGACAGGTTAGCCACCACTGTATCGCCGGCTTGGGAGGCGGCGGGCGTGAATCATACCTGCCGGTAGCGGATCCAGTCGACGCGCGTGTATCGGTCCAGCCTCGGAGCAGTCCCCGCCAACCACCTCGGGAACCAGGTGTCCACCAGCAGCTTCATCGAATCCCGCGGCAGGCTGTTCTCCCAGACCTGCATGAGCTTTCCGTCCACGTAGAACTTCACGGCGCCCGGCTTGTAGTCGAAGCGGTAGACGTGGAAAGCGGCACTCGGATCAAAGCCGAGCTTCTTGGTGGCGACATGGGTCCTACGCCCGTCGGCGTAGGTAACGAAGTCGACTTTGCCGCTGCCGTCGTTGTAGATCTCGATGTCGATCTCGGCCTCGTAGTCGGGGCTCCGGTAGAGAAAGAAGCCGGTGATGGAGGAAGGAGCGTTGGCAGTTTTTATGCGGGCTTTATACGTACCGTACCCGTAAGGCTCGACGGACGCGATCTCCGCACCGCCGGTGGTGCGCGCGGGGATCTTGAGCCGCGCGTACCCGCTGCCCACGCTTACGTTGGCTGGGTCCAAATCGGTGCGCCCCAATACGTGGTCGCTCTTGGTCCACCTGGTCGACTCGAAAGAGTAGAAGCCATCTCCGAAGCCCCTCCCCTCAGCCTCGGCGTTTCCTACACTTAAGGCCACCAAGACCGCTCCGAACACGGCGACGAAGAGCACCTGCAACACAGCGCTAGACTTTGGCAACTCGGCCACCCCCACAGTCCGTTACTTCGTGCCCCCGCCTCGCGAGGGGTTTTGCTCTTTTAAGGACGGTGCGTCGTTATTAGATGCACTTCGCCTCTAGATTGATACCCCTACATTATTACACATATATTTTAGCACGCGCATCCTGGGGAGTTTGTCGCGACGCCTATAGCTCGTGCTTTATTCTGGTGATCGGCTCGTAGGTGGGTGCCTCGGCCCCGATAGCAGACGCTCACCCCGCAGCGCGGGGCGGCCTCGGTGCCTCCTCCGCCCAAGATCGCCGTGCAAAACCCTCGATCGAAGCCGTCGACGGAGAGAATGCTACCACTGGTACGTACCGCACGGGTCCTCTTTCGACGAATCGGCCACCGCCTGGAGGTCCT
>JADDPU010000208.1 GCA_016781725.1 Rubrobacter sp.
GACGAACGGGACCATCCGCAAGAGCAGGACGTCCTGCTCTCGCTCGGAGAGGACATCCGGTTCCAGGCCCACACTGCGGATCAGGAATCGCTTCCACTCGTGCGTGGTGAACGCCTCGCGGCCCCGCGAGAGGTCCTCCAGAACACCCCGTTTGGAGAGCTGTATGGCCCGAAGCGAAGCCACACCGAAGGGATGCCCGCCCTTCTCCTGGGCGACGATGGGATCGTACTCCAGCTCCACCTCCGCGTAGAAGCCGCCGGTCAGCATCCGCTCGTTGTCGGCGACGAGCTGGGGCTCGATGCGGACGTCGTTCAAACGCAGGCTAGGGAGCGTGGCGAAGTAGGAATCGGTTTTCGAGTCGAGGCGGGCGGTGATGAGGTCTATGATCCTGACCCTGCCCTCCTCGCGGGCGCGAGCCTTGTACAGCTCTTCTTCCCCCGCCCGCACGGTCCTCTCCCTGAGCTGTCGCTCGACGATGGCGAGGCCCTCTGCTATCTCCTCCTCGTCCGTGCTGGCGCAGTAGCGACCCAGGAGAAACTCACCCACGTAGGTGGGTACCGGGTACTGCCCCTTGAATTTGAGCGCGAGGTCCTTGCGAACCACGTAGCCCTCGAAGACCTCGGCGGCGATCCTGTCGAGGCTGTCCAACTCCACGACGCTCATTCTAGTCTCCTACCACTGTCGGGGCCTGGGCAAGAACTCGACCGTCCTGGTCGAGCACGACCACGATGGCCGCTTCGAACTCCCGGCTGTCGTCGGCGACGGGAAGAGACGCCGTGCCGTCCTTCAGGGCTTTCGGGGCTGCGATGGAGGTCGAGGGGTCGGCGGCGCGGGAGCGGAGGTCTACCCTCGCGCCGTCTGGAGCTCCCTCGACTCGGATCCTGCACCGCAGTCCAGTCCACCTGACCTCGGCGATGGTCGCGGCGGCAGAGGGTGCGGCACCGCTCGCCCTTGCGGCGAGCACGGGTACGACGCATTCCTGAGGGCTCAGGCCCCCGTGCTCGTACTCCTTGCCAGCCTCGTAGGTGGCGATGCCAGGCGCAACGGCCACCGAAACCTCGGGGTCGAGGGACCAGCGCACGGTCTGCTGA
>JADDPU010000359.1 GCA_016781725.1 Rubrobacter sp.
CTGGGCGGTTCCTGCGCGCTGCTTGGTCCGGTAGCCGAGCCGGGTCAGGAGCGAGCCCCCGAACACGAAGAGGGTGAGGATCGCGAACCCTTGCGGACCGAGAGAAGCGTAGATCAGGGTCCCTACCGCGAAACCGCCGAGGGCGCCGTTCCGGCTCACCATCCCGAGGGCGTAGGCGAGAGCGGCGAAGGCGGCGGTGACGAGGGCGGCGGCGAGGAGTTGCGTCGCCAAGGGCTAAGGGAGTTTGAGTCGTTCGAGGATCCTGCGGGCGTAGCGCTCGCACTCCTCGGGGACGGCGTGGAGGAGGGCCGGCTCCACCATGCCTGCCCTGACACCGGAGGCGGTCAGCCGCCCGACGCCCTGGTAGAGGAGCGACCCGGCAAGCGGGCTCGGCCGGTCGGGAACGGCGACCACCACGCCGTAGAGCCGCGACGAGTCGGGCTCGCCGAGAGCGCCTACGGCGTCTATGGCGTCCGGGCGGTCCTGGCCGACGGCGAAGACGCGGACGAGCGGGCCTCGTTCTCCTGGGTCCGCGGCGCTCTGCGTCTCCCTGAGGCTCTCCCAGAGCGCTGTGGTCTTCGTAAAGCCGGCCTCGAGCGCGGCCCTCGAGAGGCCCGACCAGACGTCGCCCGCCACCCTGCGGGCGAGCGGGCTCTCGTAGTCGACGAGGATGCCTATCGTGGCTTGCGGCACGCCCCGGATGTTAGCAAATGTCGAGGACTACCCCTCCCCCGCCGCCCGCCTCTCGAGGCGGCGCAGGAAGACGTCTATCTCCTTTACGGTCTGGAGGTCGCCGTTGTCGGTGGCGACCTCGCGGCCCTTCGTAAAGACCTCTCGCGCCTCGGCGTCCTCGCGGAGCTCGTAGTGGGCGCGGCCAAGCATCCTGTAGGCGACCGAGTAGTCCGGCTTGTTCTCGACCGCGCGGCGCAGGTGCTCCCTGGCCTCCTGATGGCGTCCCTCCTTGAAGAGCTCGTTGCCGAGCGAGTAGAGGACCATGGGGTTGTTGGGGTCCCGCTCCAGCAACCTGCGGAACATCTCCGTGCGCGAGGCGTTCATGGGTTCTTTTTAGCACGCGGGCGCGGGGTCTGGTAGATGCCCGCGAGCCCGT
>JADDPU010000539.1 GCA_016781725.1 Rubrobacter sp.
AGGAGGCCTCGCTCCTCAACCTCTGGGGGTTGTCCCCGGCCACGATCAAGAGCGTCGCGGCGTCGTCGGTACCGATGCCCGGCAAAGAGACCAACTCCTCCGGGGCGGCTTGCGCCACCAGCCGGTCGAGGTGCGCGTCTAGCTCGACGATCTCTGCCGAGAGGGCCTCGTAGCGGCGGGCTACCGAACGGAGCGCGAACTACTTGGTAGCCGTGGGCACGTCACGAGGGCCATCTCCGAGGCGGAAGCGTGCGGCCACCGAGACGAGCTCCTTCGTCGAGAGCCCGCGCAAACGGTTGAGGAGTTCGTCCGGTGCCGTCACGCGCAAGCCCTGGAGCTGGTTGGCGGCCTGCGTCCTCGCCTAATCATCGCGGAGCGACGGACCGCCCGCAAGGCCGAGGATCATCTCCACACAGCCGTCAGCACTCTTGGGCACACCAGACGTTTCTCCGGCCAGTACCGCTCGTGCGGCGCTCTCGGCGTCGAAGGGATCGGACTTAACGTTATGGCGCGAGCTTGGCCGCCGGCGCTTCGGGCGCTCGACCTCCAGTACCTCGATTCCCCTGGCCTTCAAGTAGCGGGCGAGCTTAAGGCCCCGTAGCTGCTGGTACCTTCTATCCCGGCGCACCTCACGGGGCCAAAGCCCTCGGCCCAGCAGAGGAGCCTCTCGTAGCCCTTCGTGGTCGTTGGCACGCTCGACTCGCCCAGGAGGCGTCTGCCCAGAAGATGGTCCACGGCCACCACCACGTGGAAGTCGAGGTGGGTGTCCACGCCCAAGATCACCTCGACCTTGGTGTCCGACCTTTCGGCGCCGATCATCGTCACGTTCGCGCAGCTCCTTTCGATGTCGCGGTCACTACTTTCCGCCCGACAAGCAGGAGAGAACGGACGATACTGTGACGGGTCGCGTTACCGGCGAGCTCCTATGAGGTCACGACGCTCCGGCCTCGGGCGGCCGTCGGGCGACACCAAGGCGTCCGGCCGACGAGTCACTCGCAAGGCACCTT
>JADDPU010000562.1 GCA_016781725.1 Rubrobacter sp.
CAGGCGGTCCATCCCCCGTCGACGGGGTAGACGGCCCCCGTGATAAAGGTGGAGCTGTCGGAGGCGAGGAAGACTACGAGGTCCGAGATCTCTTTTGGCTCGGCCAACCTGTTCATGGGGGTCCGGTCGGTGATGGCCTGGCGGAGCCTCTCGTTCTGCTGAAGCCCCGCCGTGAGGTCGGTCGCCACGTAGCCGGGCGCCACGGTGTTCACGCGGATGGCGTACCTGGCCCAGTCGACCGCCATCGTCCGGGCCATCCCAGCCATGCCCGACTTGGAAGCCGTGTACGCTGCCAGGCGCGGGTCCCCAACCACGCTATCCACCGACCCTATAAAGACGAGTGAGCCGGGCCTGCCCCCCTCGATGAGCCGGCGGGCGAAGGACTGGGCCGCGACGAAGCCTCCTGTCAGGTTGGTAGCGATGATGGCGTCCCAGGTCTCCTCGTCTATCTTCTCGGCCGAGGTAAAAGACGGGCTGATGCCGGCGTTGTACACCAGGGCGTCCAACCCGCCATGCTCGGCCTCGAACTCCTCCACGACCTCGCGTATCTGGGCCCGGTTCGCGACGTCGAGGGCGTGCCCGCTGACGGGTCGGCCGTACGCCTCGGCCACCGAATCGGCGATCGCCGAGGTCTGCTCCGCGTTGCGGCCTGTCACGCCGACCTCGGCTCCCTCTTCTGCGAAGCGCTCCGCTATCGCCCGGCCTATGCCCCGGGTTCCGCCCACGACCAGCACGGCCTTCCCCCGAACGTCGGCTACGCTCATCGTCCCCTCCCCGGTAGTCGGCTAACCTATGCGCCTGTCGTGCCCGGCCCACTCCTTCTCGCGCAGCACGAACTTCTGGACCTTGCCGGTCGAGGTCTTCGGAAGCTCGGTGAACTCCACAGCCGCCGGGCACTTGAAGCGCGCCAGGCGTTCGCGGCAGAACGCGATGATCTCCTCCTCCGTGACGCTCTCCCCGGGCTTGAGCTCGACGAACGCCTTGGGGCGCTCGCCCCACTTCTCGTCAGGCATGGCGACGACTGCCGTCTCGAGCACGGCCGGATGGTCGTCCACGGTCTGCTCCACCTCAACCGTCGAGATGTTCTCGCCGCCGGAGATGATGATGTCCTTTTTGCGGTCGCGCA
>JADDPU010000629.1 GCA_016781725.1 Rubrobacter sp.
TCCTAGGAAGCGTGCTCACGCCGGGGGCGCCGTGCAGCGGTAGCCTCTCATGCCGCTGCCCGCGGCTGTCCCCCAACCGACGGTGCCACTTGGGGAAACCCAGTTAACACCCCTTGCGGATGTCCGGCGGTATTGATACAATGAGCACAGGTACCCGATGAGGCACCTGAACGGGCGATGGACCCCGCCTTCCGCTCTTAGAGCAGCGGAAAACCGGCCGTCCTGACGGCCTGATGGCTCCTGACCACGCTGTGTAGTAGCGCGGTGAGGAGGACTCCCTCACCGCCAGAGGGAAGGGAGATCTCGATGAACCTGAGCCGCCTGGAGCGCCACCAGCACCCGCGCCCCCCGCACCACGAACTCCGCCAGAAGAGCGTCTTCGACTCGGGGTCACGCAACATAGGCCAGGTGGGCAACCTCTACGTGGACGACGACAGGGACTTGCGGTTCCTGGACGTCTGCACGAGCGGGTTCTTGGGCTTCGGGACGAAGCATTACCTCGTTCCGGCCGAGGCCATAGCCGAGGAGGCCCCGGGTTCGGTCACCCTGAACGTGGATCAGCAGGCCGTGGAAAACGCCCCGACGTTGGCCAACCCGCGCACCGCGCCAGACGAGGAGCTACAGCGCGCCGCCCACGAGCACTTCGGCTTGGGAGCAGTACTTTAGCCACGAACTTCGGAGAACCCCTATAGGCGAAGTTCGCGGACACCTCTCCTTGGCCGCGCGGGAAGGTTCGAGCGGGGGTTGTTGTAGCAACAGGCCCAGCCTCGGTCAACGCCGATTGCGACAACGGCGCCGTCCTTTACGGTTTATCTCGATGCCGAAGGGTTGATAGAGGTTAGGTTGGCCGCGTAGCACGCGAGGCGCGGGAGAAGAGAGACGGGTAATGCCCGCCCCGGACGCGCGGCATCCGGCGAGGTGCATCTTTATGCACGCTGCCTACACGTTGTGGTCGGGACTTGATCTTCACGGTGTATCGAAGTCACTCTTCTCCCTCCTCAGGATGGGGTTATGCGAGATCCTGCATCCGACCTTCCGAGAATTTCTCTTCCCCGACGTTGGGTGAATAGAGGGTAGTGGGGCACTCGAAGGAAGCTCAGGACGCGGAT
>JADDPU010000467.1 GCA_016781725.1 Rubrobacter sp.
CGGCCGAGGAGGACGAGCAAGAAGGCGGCGAGGCCCGACGTGACCGATGATCTGACGAGGCGCCTTGCGGGGCAGATCCTACGGGGGGTAAAGGCCGTGCACGAGGAGGAGAATCCTGGCACGCCGCTCGGCCCGGGCACGCCCGTCTGTCCGCACGCGGCCGCCGAACGCATCGGGATCAGCCCGGTTGGGCGCTGGTACGCGGCGACGCTGGCTTACCTGGTCGAGGAGGGGGCTTTGGCGCTGCGCTCCAAGGAGGAGGAGGCGATCCCCGGCGGCGTCGGAGACCGGCTCTACGCGTTAGGAGAGAACGCCCCAAGGATGATGATGGAGGCGTGAGGGGGACAGATCTAAGCGAGGAGGAGGGTTGGCCATGCGACGCCTTACGGACGATCAGCGCGCCCGCGTCGAGAAGCTCGCCAGGGAGGCGGGGACGACCTGCGAAGGCTGCGGCTCCGCGCAGTTGCGCTGCGGAGAGGAGGCGCGCCGCACCCACGATCGGGGGTTGATGGTCTACTTGTGGTGCGCCAACGACGTCCACCCTCGGGGAGCCTACCAATACTTCACGCTCCCAGCTGGGGAGGTCATCGGCACCTAGAGGCCTGGAGGGGAGTCTTATTCGCCCGAGTGCGTGGACGAGGCGTTCTCGGGAGTTCGTTTGCAGGATCGTGCATAGCCCCGGTCCCGGTGGTGTAGGGTGTTAGGAGGAGGAGTACCTAGCTGGAAGGAGTGCGTGGTGCGACTGGTTGGCATCCAACCCATGACGGGCGATCATCTCGAGTGGCAGTTGTCCGTTCCGCCCGGACCCGAGGAGCGAGAGGCATCGATCTTGTTCAATCTCAGGCCGGCGCAAGATCCTAAGAAAGCCCTGCGCGGCGTACTGGAGTACAACGAGCTCGCGTGGTTGTCGCCCGCCCCGAAGTCACCAGCCCCGAAATCTGGTGAGTGGATCCTGGATCTAGATGAGCTGCGAAGGATCTTCCCCGATTACTTCCCGATGCCCTGGTTCACAGGGAAGGCTCGAGTCCACCCATCTTACCCCACCATGTCTCTAGCGGGCACTCCCAGAACGGGCATCGAGTTCAGCTTCGATTCTTCTACCCCGAGAGCTTGATATGCACCCGAGTGC
>JADDPU010000088.1 GCA_016781725.1 Rubrobacter sp.
CTATCATCGGTACGCGCGGACCACAAGAATTTAATAAACTTGAAACATTATGTTACAAGAGACGCGGGGAGAACGTGTGATCGCTCTCTGCTAAGACGCGTCGCGGCGAGCCCTCGGCGAGATATAAGCGGTCCATATCATGTTTCGTATCGTATATAATACCGGGAAGATCGGAGGTGGCTCTCTTGACGCACATCGCAAGGAGGTTCGAGGCGCTCTTGGACGCCTATCGTCGTGCGGACGGGCGGCGGTGGGGTGGACAGAGCCTATCCGAGGCTACCGGGGGCATCGTGACACGCTCGTACGTGACCAACTTGCGAAAGGGACGAATCGAAAACCCTGGGTACGAGAAGCTCGACGCGATCGCGCGGGCTATGGGGTTCTCTCCGGAGCTGTGGTTCGAGAACGGTGGCGAGCGGTCCGGCCGGGCGATCCCCGAGCCGGCGGAAGAGAAGCGCGATATCGCGGGCAGAGTGAACCACCTCTTCGAGGTCATCAGGAACGAGAAGACCGGAGAAGCTTACACGAACGCCGAAGTAGCCCGCATGAGCCTCGGAGGGCTTACTGGTCAGGACGGGGGGCTCACGGAAGAAGAGATTCGAAAGCTTCGAAGCGGTGAGATCCCGAACCCGTCAGTGAATCAGGTGGCGGCCCTGGCAGACGTCTTCGGGGTTCAGCCTTCGTATTTTGTGGACCGGAACCAAGGGCCCATGCTCCTTGATGAGGAAGCGATCAGCGCCCTGGAAGACGACACCACGAACGCCATACTCCACAAGAGTATCCGTCTCCCTCCCAGGGAGAGAGACATGATCCTCGCCATCATTCAACAATTCGAGAACCTGCACAACCCGCCGGATACACCCCGTAACGCCGAAGAATCGTCTTGATAAGGACGGTCTGACCGAGGTCGACGACCGCTCATGTGTGTGGCCCTCTTACCTGCCCTCGCTGGGCATTAGCCTGCCGGCGGCCTCGAGCGCTATCTCCAGAGGCACCGTGTGAGCGCCGTCGAACTCCCTGTAGGTCACCTCGTAACCGGCGCGCTCGAGCTGGGGGACGATCCTGCGGCTGCACCGCTCGATCGGGAGCACTCGGTCGTGTGTGCCGTGGGAGATGAAGAACCGCGGGGTGCCTACGCGCACGGACGGCGCCATGAACCCAGGCGAGAAAGCCAGAACGTCTGTGAAGAGGTCGCCGTTGTTGATCCCCAAAGAGAGCGCGTAGGAGGCCCCGTCGGAGAATCCCCCGACGGCCAACCGGGCGGGATCCACCGCGTAGAGGGAGAACGTCTGTTCCAGGGCGCGGTCGATGGCCTCGACGTCGGGGCCGTATCCCCCGACGATGACGTCCCAGGTGTACTCGCGCGAGGTCGGGGCAAGGAGGATCGAGCCGGTCGCCTCCGCCAAGCCCCTGAGAAGCTCCAGGGTGGAGCGCGCGTCTCCGCCAGCCCCGTGCAGCAGGACCGCCATCGGCGCGGGGTGCCCCGGTCTGTAGCTCTCTGGAATGTACAGGAGGTGGTCGCCGCGTGCGGGTACCCCGAGCCCCAGCGACCGCAAGCCCGAAGGCTGTGGCTCACCGATCGCCTGTGCCGCCGCCGGACGTGCCCGCAGGCGTCCTTTGGTAGATTCTTTGTCGCCCGCCATGTGCGTCCCTCCGTTCCCCGGATCTCGCCGGGCTACACCCTATAAAGACGATGCCGGCCCGAGTCCCCGCAAGCCTCTTACTGGCGCGGCGCTCTAAGGGCCATGTGAGAGCGACACGATCGATGCGCCTCGAGGAAACGTAATGGGTGAGGGCAAAGGGTATCCCCTACGGGCGTTTGCGGCGGGGACCAGGATGGTACCTTTGCCGGGTGACTTACGGCGACCGCTTGACGAGAGGCCCGTTGGGTACGGCCCTGCGGGGCTTGGGCCCCGCCACGAGGGCGGCGCTGGCGGCCGCGCGCTCCCGGTTCGATGACCGGACGCCGACGCCACGAGGGCCGTACGTGCAGGGCGTCTCGGCGACCTCGGCGACGATCGCCTGGATCGGCGAAGCGCCGGGCGTGGGACGCGTCGGGTACGGTAGGACTCCCGAGCTCGGACACACGGCGTCGGATCCTCGCCCCTCCAGGAGCCACGCGGTGGTGCTCTCCGACCTCGCTCCCGGCTCGACCTACCACTACAGGGTCGAAGAGAACGGCGGATCCTCTGCGGCGGGCAGCTTCCGCACCGCCCCGGCGGACGGGGAATCCGGCTTCGCCTTCGCCGTGATAGGCGACAGCGGTGACGGTGGCATGGCGCAGATGGCGGTGGCCGGCCTGCTTGAGCGGTCCATGCCGGATCTCGTCTTGCATACCGGCGATGTGGTCTACCCGAGCGGCAAGCAACGCCACTACGATCGGCGGTTCTTCGCGCCCTACCGGAGGCTGATCCGCCGGGTGCCCATCTTCCCGGTACTGGGCAACCACGACGTGAAGACGCAAGGCGGCACCGCGTACTTGGAGAACTTCCACCTCCCATTCGACGACCCGAGAAGCTGCGGACGCTACTACTCCTTCGACTGGGGGAGCGTCCACTTCGTCGCCCTCGACAGCGAGCTGTACCACGGAGACTCGGGGGGCGACAAGGCGGAGCAGAAGGCCTGGTTGGAGTACGATCTGTCCGCCACGACCCTGAGCCGGAAGGTCGTCTTCTTGCACAGGCCCCCCTACAGCTCCTCCAGACACGGCGGCGATAGCAAGGTACGCGGGGACCTCGAGCCCGTCTTTGTCCGCCACGGCGTGGACCTGGTCTTCAGCGGCCACGACCACTGCTACGAGCGCACGGTGCCGATCAAGGGGGTGACCTACGTGGTGAGCGGGGGCGGGGGCAAGAGGCTCTACCCGGCGGGCGAGAGCGTATGGACGGCTCGCTCCGCATCGGCCCACCACGCGGTGTTCGTGCGCGCCGAAGGCGAGCGCCTCAGCCTGAAGACCCTGGAGCCCGGTGGAAGCGTGCTCGACCACGTCGAGTTCGACCGACGGTAAGGTACCGTCCAGGCGGCGTGCAGACCCGGAGCTCGGGTCCCGGCGGCACGGCCCGCCGCCCGAAGACCGTCGAGGTCTTGGTTCACAGGCAACCGCCGAACGGGGTCAGGAGGCCTCCCCGGCGCGAGGCCCGGCGCTTTGTAGACGGGTAGAGAGCGGCTGCAGAGGCACTCCGCCGGCCGTCTAACCCGTCGTGCTAGACCATTGGTCGGCTGCTCGAAGCACGCCTGTGGTGTAGCATCGTTGGTCAGCAGCCCTCGGAGGTACGCGTGAAGATTACCGGTATCGAGACATACCCGGTGTGGGGCGGAGAACGGAACTACCTGTTCGTGGTCGTGGACACCGACGAAGGCCTCCACGGCGTCGGCGAAGCGGGGCTCACCGGCCGCGAGCTGGCCGTGACGGGGACGATCGAGCATTTCGAGCCGCTGCTGTTGGGCGAAGACCCGTTTCGCACCGAGCACCTCTGGCAGATGCTCTTCCGGGGAGGCTTCTTCCCCGCCAGGCACGCCGTTTCGGCGGCGATCTCGGCCGTGGACATAGCACTGTGGGACATCAAGGGTAAAGCGTTGGGGGTTCCCGTCTACGAGCTTCTCGGCGGGCGGGCCCGCGACCGCGTCGTCTGCTACCCGCACAACGCCGAAGCCGGCGCAGACACGGCCGCGCTGGTCGAGTCCTGCCTGAAGACCAAGGAAGAGGGGTGGAGCTTCGTGCGCTGGGGTTTGCCCCAGGAGGGCGAAATCGTCGAGCCCCGGCGTTCCGTGCGCGTCGCCCTAGAGCAACTCGCGGCGGTGCGCGAGGCGGTGGGCGAGGAGGTCGAGATGATACTCGATGTCCACACCCGCCTCGAGATGCCCGATTCCCTCCGGCTCTGCCGCGAGGCCGAGCCTCTGCGGCCCTTCTTCATCGAGGACCCCTTGCGTTCGGAGGACCCCGGGTCCTACGAGATGCTGCGACTCCGAACCGCTGTGCCATTGGCCGCCGGGGAGCAGTTAGGCTCCAAGTGGGAGTTCAGGGAGCTCGTGGAGAAAGAGTGGATAGACTACGCCCGCGTCGATCCGTGCATCGCCGGGGGCATCACCGAGTCGAAGAAGATCGCCGCCGCGTGCGAAACCCACCACGTAAAGCTCGCCGTCCACAACCCGCTCGGGCCGGTCTCGACGGCCGCCTGCCTGCACCTGAACCTCTCGTGCCCCAACTTCGGCGTCCAAGAGCAACCCTACAGGCCGGGAACACTTCTGAAAGACGTGGTGCCGGTGCAGCCCGAGTGGGAGGACGGACACCTGCTGCCGCCCAAGCATCCGGGACTGGGTGTGGAGTTCGATCGAGAGGCGGCCAAGGGACGTCCCTACAGGATGGCTGAGCTTCCGCACCTCCGCCGTCAGGACGGCTCGGTCACCAACTGGTGAAGCAGTACGGTCTTGTGAAGCGCGCGTCTTGA
>JADDPU010000531.1 GCA_016781725.1 Rubrobacter sp.
GAACTTCCGACTTGTTTAACTCTGGTCGGGAGCCTGGTGGTCTGCAGCCGCTAAGCTTCTAGGGTACCGGTTTTAGGGATCGCTCGCGAACTTCCTGTCGCCCATGAGAGATGGGTTGGCTTGTTCTCGGCTTGCGTCCCGCCGGTGCCCGGCGTGCGGAGTGACTCAAAAGAGGTATGGGAGCAGGGCCCGAAGTCGGAATGTCCTTCGCGCGCGCCGATGGCGGAGGTCCGACCGAAACGGAGGTACGCGCGCATGAAGGTGCTCATAGGGGTCGATCCCCACAAGACGTCGGTCGCCATCGCGGCTGTCGACGAAGCCTTAGGCGAGCTCGTCGAGCGTGCCGCCTTCCCGCAGAACCGCGACGGCCTGAGAGCCCTCGAACGCTGGGCGAAGCAGTTCCCCGAGCGTCGCTGGGCGGTGGAGAACGCCGGTGGCCTCGGCCGGCACCTGGCGATGAGGCTGGCGGCCTCGGGCGAGTCGGTGGTGGACGTGCCGCCCAAGCTCTCGGCGCGGGTGCGGGTGCTCTCGAGCGGCAACGCCCGCAAGAACGACGGACTCGATGCTCTCGCCACCGCCTTGGCCGCCTCGCGCAACGAACGGCTTGCGACGGTAGACCCCGAGGCCGCCTCGGAGGCGCTGCGCCTGCTCTCCGAGAGGCGCGAGGACCTGGTAGCCGAGCGCACCAGGGCGCTCAACCGCCTGCACGGGCTTCTGCGGGACCTCGTCCCAGGCGGTGTGGCAAGAACGCTTTCGGCCGACCGGGCCGCGCGCATCCTGCGCGGCATACGGCCCAAGGGCGCCTCGGCCCGCCTCAGACGGCGATTGGCCTCGGAGATCTTGCGCGACGTCCGGACGCTGGACCGGAAGATCGCCGACCTAGAAAGGCGCATCGAAGCCGAGGTGGAAGCCTCATGCACTACCCTCACCGAGATCTTCGGTGTAGGCTCCATACTGGCCGCGAGGATCATCGGGACAGTCGGCAACGTGGGACGCTTCCCGACCAAGGCCCATTTCGCCTCCTACGCTGGCACGGCACCGCTGGAGGCGTCAAGCGGGGAGACGACACGTCACAGGCTCTCGCTGGCCGGTAACCGCAAGCTCAACTACGCCCTGCACATGGTCGC
>JADDPU010000302.1 GCA_016781725.1 Rubrobacter sp.
GAGCCACGGCTCTCCTATCTCCCTCGCACTTTGCGCCTAATGGTATCGCACCTGAGAATGACCGTGCCGTGTCTCCCCTCGCAGAGGGGTTCGATCCTTGCGCGGAGGACTTCGCAGCAAAGGAGAGGGGCCGCCACACGCGGCCCCTGCGGATGCCTATAGCCTTGAACTTAGAAATGAATCGCGTGTCCGTCCACCGCCATCGCGGACTCGCCGACGATCTCCGAGAGGCTCGGGTGCGGGTGGATGGTCATTCCGAGCTCCTCGGGCGTGCCCTCGACGAGCTTGGCGAAGACCCCTTCTGTTATGAGGTCGGTCACCTTCGGGCCGATGGCGTGCATGCCGAGGATAAGGTCGGTCTCCGAGTCGGCCACGATCTTGAAGAACCCGTTGGGCTCGCCCTCGATGAGGGCCTTGCCGATGGCCCTGAAGGGGAACTTGGACTCCTTGACCTCGTAGCCCTGCTCCTCGGCCTGCGCCCTGGTGAGCCCGAAGGAGGCGATCTCGGGACGGCAGAAGGTGACGCGCGGGACGAGGTCCTGGTTCATGGGCAGCGGGTTCTGGCCGGCCATGTGCTCGACGGCGATGATCCCCTCGTGCCCGGCGGCGTGGGCGAGCCAGTAGCCCCCGATCACGTCGCCCGCGGCATACACGCCGTCCTCGGCGGTCCGCCCGAACTCGTCCACCTCGATGGTCCCGCGGTCCGTGAGCTTGACGTTCGTAGCGTCGAGGTTCAACTCGTCGGTTACGGTCCTGCGCCCGACCGCGACTAGCAAAGCCTCGGCCTCTAGGGTTTCGCCCCCGTCGGCCTCCCCGAGCGGGGCGTCCTCTCCACCGTAGGAGCCGCCCTCGCCCTGCGTCTCCTCCTGCTCGCCGGAGTCGGCGCTCGCCACCGTTATCCTGACGCCGCTGTCGGTCTTCTCCAGGCTCCCGGGGTCGGCCTTCGTGCCGGTGAGGAGCGTGATGCCGCGTCCTTCGAACTCCTTTTGTAGGGCAGCGGAGATCTCCGGATCCTCGAGCGGCACGATGCGGTCGAGGAGTTCGACGACCGTGACGTCGGTTCCGAAGTCGTTGTACATGCTCGCGAACTCGACGCCGACGGCCCCGGAGCCCAAGATGATGATGGACTGCGGGTAGCTCTCGTTGTTGGTCACGATATTGTCCGAGGAGATAACCCTCTCGCCGTCGAACTCCAGGCCGGGCAGGGTGCTCACGGCGGAGCCGGTGGAGATCAGGACATGCTCGGCCTCGAGCTCCTCGGTCCCTTCGCCGTTCTCGACCCTTATCTTCTTGGGCTCGACGAAGGAGCCCGTGCCGTTGTAGACCTGGATCTTGTTCTTCTTCATCAAACCCTGCAGGCCGCGCCTGAGCTGGTTGACGACCTGCTCGCGGCGCTTGGCGGCCTGCGGGTAGTCGAACTCGATGTCGCCTATCTTGACGCCGTACTCCTCGCCGTTTTTGGCGTCGTGGAGTATGGCCGCGGTCTGCAGGAGCGCCTTGGTCGGGATGCACCCGACGTTCAGGCAGGTCCCGCCCAGGTGCCCGCCCTCCCGCTTCTCGATGAGGGCAACCTTCATCCCCAACTGGCTCGCCCGGATCGCCGGTATGTACCCCGCGTTCCCGCCGCCGATCACCACGAGATCGAACTTATCCGCCACCCCTGTCTCCTTTCGCGTTTACCACAGTGATTCTAACGCTACCCCTCCCCCGGGGCCATCTTCTTCCCTCTGGCACCCCGGGCAGAAGTGCGAGGGCCTCCCACCCACCTTTTCCCGAACTACCTCTCCTTCACACCTGGGGCAAGGTTGCCCGTGCTTCTCGAAGACCCTGAGGTAGTTCTGGTGCTCACCGGGCCTATCGAGCACATCCCTGTACAACCGCACCGTCGTCCCCCTGTGCTCGACGCCGGCCGCGAGGTTCTCGCGGATCGCCGCGTGCAGGACCTCCCACTCCGGGCCCGTGATGGTGTTGGCCTTGCGCCGGGGATGCAGCCTCGCGTCGTAGAGGATCTCGTCAGCATAGATGTTGCCCACCCCCGAGAGAACCTTCTGGTCCAGGATGAGGGGCTTTATCTGGGCCCTGCGCGAACCGAGCCTCTCGCGCAGATACGCAGGGGTGAAACCCTCCCCGAAGGGCTCAGGCCCCAGAGAGGAGAGCCGCGCCTCCAGCTCCTCCGGCCCGAGCAGACGCGCCCTGGTGAACCCCGTCTGATCCCGCAGGAACAACCTCCGCCTTCCATCGAGGTGGAGGACTAGCATCGTCGCCGTCCTGGGCTCCTCTACCGGCGGGACGAGGAGGAGCTGCCCGCCTATCTTGAGTTGAAAGACCAGAGCGTCCCCGGAATCGAGTTCCACGATGAGGTGCTTGGCCCGCCGCCGCGCCCCCGTTATCTGGACGCCTCCGAGCCGGCGGACGAACTCCTCGACGAGAGCTGGCTGCTCGACGAGGGAGGGGTCCAGTACTTCGACCCCCTCGATGATCGAGCCCACGACCAGCTCGTGCAGGTCCTCTTTTATCGTCTCTACCTCGGGCAACTCAGGCATGCGTATAGTTATACCCTCTCCACGATCCCTGATTCCCGATGCTATCTGATGCCGCCCTGTGCACAACGAACGCCGCGTGAGCCCTGGGCGATTTGTGGTTCGATCATTAGACGTCTGTTGCGTGTTTGGTTGAGATAGCAAGGGAAATGACATCCCTGAATTGCAGGCATATACTGTGGAAAGCACAAGAGCGCCGGGGAAAGTGGCAGAGAGAAGCAGACTCTATGTCAGTAGAGAAAAATAATGCAGTAGTCCTCTGCACTGCAGAGGAGAGTTTTCGAGGACCGACATCCGTGCTCACCAGCGCCGGGCGAGGGTGGACCGGTATCGAACTCAGGCAGAACACGGGCTACGTCGACGAGATAGCCGCACCCAGCCTCCCGTACCATCTCACACTCGTCTACCTCGGTCGCTCCCCTCACGATATGATGCAGAGGCTGGACGGGCGGGTCTACGAAGAACGCTTCCACCAGGGTGAGATAGCGATCGTTCCTGCGGGCTTGCCCTGCGAATGGTCTTGGAAAAGTCGCGCGGACGATGTCCTCGAAATCCGCCTAGGAGATGCGTTCTTACGCGAGGTGGCACAGAGCGTGGAGGTGGATCCCGACGGCCTAGAGATCGTGAACCGCCTCTGCGTACCGGACCCCCAGATCGAGCGGATCGGGCACTCGCTCATGGCTGAGGCCGAAGCCGACGGTCTTCTTGGGGGCAAACTCTATGCCGATTCGCTGGCAAACGCCCTGGCGATCTCTCTTATCAGGGACCACTCTTCCTTGGGCAGGAAGGCTACGAGGAAGGTTACAGGAGAGCATGCAGGGGGGCTTTCCAGGCGCGCGCTCAAGCGTGCAATCGACTACATCGGCGACAACCTCCAAGGAGACCTGACGCTGGCCGAGCTGGCTGGCGCAGCGCACATGAGCCCTTTCCACTTCTCGCGTTTGTTCAAGGAATCTACAGGGCTCACCCCGCACCAATACGTCATCGAGCGCCGCGTCCAGCGGGCCAGAGAGCTTCTCAGTAGCACCGACTTACCCATAGCCGAGATCGCCCTCCTGTGCGGCTTTGCGCACCAGAGCCACTTGAACAGGCACTTCAAGCGCCTCCTCGGCCTCAACCCCAAAGCTCTTCGTTAGCCTTTCTCCCCAAGAGAAAAGCAAGAACGTGCAAAAAATCGCAAGAACGTGAAAGACGGAAGCCCCTCGGGCTACCCAGAATACTCCTTGGCAGGCAAGCGGGAGAAGGAGATGCTCGCCATGACAGCGGACAACAAGGCCCTCAACCGCCGGTTTGTGGAGGAGGTCATAAACCAGGGGAACATAGAGGCTATAGATGAGCTCATCGATCCCGGCGTCGTCGACCACGCAGCTCTTCCGGGCTTCCCTACCGGGCGCGAGGGAGCCAAGCAATTCTTCGCCATGATGCGCTCCGCGTTTCCCGACCTCCATCTCACTATCGAGGACATGATCGCTGAGGGAGATAAGGTAGTAATGCGTAGCACCTGGAGTGGCACCCACCAAGGGGAGTTTATGGGCATCTCCGCGACCGGGAGGCGGGTGACGGTAAGCGCTATAGATATCTCCCGAGTTGCTGATGGAAGGATAGTGGAGCATTGGGAGCAGTCCGACGCGCTAGGACTGATGCAACAGCTAGGGGTTGTGTCCCCACCGGAGCAAACCAGCGGAAGAGTATGAATCGCTAGTGGATGTTGTGCGCGTTTGGTACGCGTCGTAAGAGAGGATCTCGCAAATGAAACGCTGGACGAAAGTGCTGATCGTGACCCTGTTGGTGACAGTGAATACCGAACAAGGAGGCAAGAGACTATGTACGCGGTGGTAGCGGAATTTACTATGGACCGAGCGCGGGACGAGGAGCACCGGCGCGC
>JADDPU010000214.1 GCA_016781725.1 Rubrobacter sp.
CATCATCTCCCCGCCCCACTCCCAGGCGGCGAGGTAAGCCAGCCTGAGGTCGTCCCTAGCCAGCCTGGCCGTACAGGCCGCGTACCGGACGTAGGCCTCCCCGGAGATGTTCTCCTCCAAGTGCTTCGCGGGGTTGAACCAGCGTCCGGTTGACCCCTCCAGCATGCGGACCATGAACAGGAGCTGGTCCCGTACCATCCCGAGCAGGTTCAGGGCGCGCGCCAGCTCTCCCCGCGCAACTAGATTCGAGCCGAACAGGAGCCAGTTGACGAAGCGGTTGCACACGGACCGGGCCCGCTCCGGCGTGTCGCGGTTTGGGGGCGGGCCGACGATAAGTTCGAGGCGGCGGCTCAGTTCCCCGGTACGGTCAAGGACGAGGGTGTCCTCGAGCGTGGGGAGCCAGTCCGTCTCCTTCCAGGACTCGTCGATCCGGGAGATCCCCGAGGCGCGGTCGAAGTGGAACTCGCCCCGGACGAGGTTCTCGAAGATCGCCGTCCCGTTGCCGTACTCGTTGACGAAGTACAGCTCGACGGGCGAGATCCTCGAGACCCACTCCTCCTGGTCCAGGTCCCCAAGGGCCTCATCCTCGAAGAACAGGATGAACTCTATGTCCGAGAGTTCGTCCCCCTCGCCCTGGGCGAAGGAGCCGTACATCATCGCCGCCGCGAGGCGTTCGTCTCTTTGGCAGACGCTGCGCACGCGCTCGATCATGGCTTCCTGCTGGAGCATCGTCCTCCGTCTCTCTTCCCGGGCTGCTATCTTAGCACCACGCGTGAAAGACCCGGGCAACGGGGCCGCGGATTCACCCTCAGGAGGTTTAAGGCATGACGTGCGAGGACCCGCGCTTCTTGGAGAGGCAATACCGGGACGCCTCCAAACTCGGCGCAAGGATAGCTCTCCACCGGGGTTTCGAAGCCGGCGAGTTTCACCGGAGGGTGGCCGGGCTTACCGACCAGCTGGAGCGGGAGCTGGCTTCGCGGGGCGAGATCCGCATAACTAAAGACGCAGGACTCTTCGGTGCCCGCAGGTAAGCACATGGAGATCCTGGTGACCAGAGACCTGGAGGACCCCGAGGACGGCTTCGGCCTCCAGCAGGCCGTCCTGGAG
>JADDPU010000540.1 GCA_016781725.1 Rubrobacter sp.
TCTAAGCCATCGGCTTTACTGCTGACGGCTAGAAGAGCGCGTCTTCCTCCTCGCGGCGGGCGAGCTCCAGGACGCGCTCCCAGGACTGGGAGAGGCTGTTGTAGGCGAAGGCTTCTTCGGCCCACTTCTTGCGGTCGCAGATCTGGTGCAGCCGGTAGGTGAGTAAGGACACGGAGACGGTCGGGGCTATCGGCGGTCGGCAGGCGGCAGGGGCCTCTGGCGCACACGGTCTCGCTCGACGACGGTGAGCTTGCCGATGGCGGACCAGCCGGGTTGTTCCAGCAGAGCGAGCAGGTAGACGGCCGGCTCTTCGGGCGGCGAAGGATCGAAACGAAAGTACACGATACCCGCGGGGACCGTGGAGCTATCCGTAGCCTTTCCGTACAACAGCTGCCCGTAGTCACGGTCGAAGGTAAGAATTATGCGGCCTTCGCTAGCGGCTCGCTCCAGGATCTGCTCGTCCGGTACCCCGGGCGAAACGCGGACGATGGCCGTGACGTCGTGGCCCGCCTGTTCCAAACGGTTTACTGCATCGAGCGGGAAATTTTCGTCCGCGAGGAAGTCCACGGCGAGGAGGGCGCTCGGGGCCTACGGGCGCAGGGTCAGGCCCCGCTCCTCGTGCGCGGTTTCGGCGGCATAGGCGAAGACGGCCCGCAGGTCCTCCGGCTTCAGGTTGGGGTAGTTTCTCAGAACCTGGTCTCCGGTCCAGCCAGCGGCGAACAGCCTGAGCAAGAACTCCACCGAGAGCCGCGTGCCCACGACCACCGGTTTACCCGAGAGGATCTTCGGGTCCGAGTGTATGCGCTCGCGCCATTCCATAGCAAACCTTCTGGTAGGATTGTACACGCCGTCCTAACGGTAGTTTGTCGAGGCGGGATACGGGGGCGTAGGTTGTTCCAAATAAGAACGCTAGATCCCCGCAGATGCGCCTGGATTCGACTGCGGATCGGCTTCTACTGGGACGCGATCGAGACCTTCCTCCCAGGTCAACAACGTAACGCTATTCCGACAGAGGATCGCTAGAAGAGCGCGCTCTCTTCTTGGCGCCTCGCCAGTTCCAAAATCCGCTCCCAGGACTGGGAGAGGCTGTTGTAGGCGAAGGCTTCTTCGGCC
>JADDPU010000397.1 GCA_016781725.1 Rubrobacter sp.
GGTTATCCGGAGCACGTTGTAGATCGCGGCGGACATCTTGAACCATGCCCGGTTGCGGTCTCGGCCGAGGTAGCGGAGCTTGCGGCCCCCGGCGATGGTCTTGATCCACCCGAAGGGTTCTTCGATCCGGGGCCGGATCCGTTGGCTGACCCGGTGGCCGGCGTGGCGTGTGGTGCGCCCGTCGATCGCGGAGCGACGGCTCGTGGTGTTCTGCGCGACATGCGGGGTGAACCCGAGCCCTCGGGCTTCGGCGACGAAGTTGGCGGCGTCGTAGCCCTTGTCGCCAGCAACGGTTCGTCGCCGCTTCGTCCTTGGGAGCCGGCCGAGCATCTCCAGGGCGGTGTCTCGTTCCGCGTAGCCGGTCGCCGCGGTGAGTTCGGCGTCAACGATCAGGGCGTAGCGGTTCTCCATCAGCAGGTGCCCCGAATAGCAGAGCCGGGCCGCGGTGTTCATGCTCTTGCGGGCGAGACGAGCCTCGGGATCCGTCGTCGAGGTGTGCGTCTTGTTCGACCGCTTCTGGCCCCGCCAGTCCACCTCGGTGTTCCGCCCGGTAGGTCGGACATCGTCATCGTCGCCCTCTGATGGCGGGGTGTCGTTGGGCTTGAAGCTCTTGTGTGACGCCCACGCCTCCAGCAGGGTGCCATCAACGGAGAAGTGCTCGCTCGAGACGTAGCGGCGCAGCTTCGCCTGGCGGACCACGGCCTCGAAGAACCGGTCGGCGATGTCGTGGTCCAGCAGACGCCCGCGGTTCTTGGTGAACGTCGTCGGGTCGAAGGCCTTGGCGTCGATGGGCAGGTCGAGGAACCACTTGAACAGCAGGTCGTAGTTGAGCCGCTCGCAGAAGGCCCGCTCGGAGCGGATCGAGTACAGCGCCATCAACACCGTCGCCTTCAACAACGCCTCCGGTGGCACGCTACGGCGCCCTTTCGCCGAGTACATCGCGTCGAACTCGCCGTCGAGCTCGACGAGCACGGCCTCGACGACCCGACGGATCCGACGGATCGGATGATCGGCGGGGATCAACTCCTCGGGGCTCAACGTCGTCAACATCGCCAACTGTGGATCCGGGGCGCCACGCATCCCCATAGTCTTTTCGATCCGCCCGCCAAACGCGAGCAC
>JADDPU010000153.1 GCA_016781725.1 Rubrobacter sp.
GCCAGTTCCACGGCTCTTACTCGGGACACGGGCTCTTCAAGGAGCCCGTGTCCCCTTGTCTTGGGAGATGATCTAGACGAAGACCGCAATGTTTGACGTAGCCCCTATGGCGCTTTCCTGTCTCTGGCGCGCCGGGGGCGCTCGCGGCGGTAGCAGGTTTTAGTCGTTTGGTTTACTGCATGGTACGCGGGGTAAGAAGTGTAATCACGCTAGTGCAAACGTTTCGGGAGGAAAGATGCCGCAACGGGTCGAAGGGAACATAGAGGTAGAGGCTCCGGTCCAGCAGGTCTACGAGTACTGGCGGAACCTGGAGAACCTGCCGCAGTTCATGAGCAACGTCGAGGACGTGCGCTCCACAGGCCCTGACACCACCCACTGGGTAGTCAAGGGTCCCCTAGGGGCGAAGGTCGAGTTCGACGCCAGGACCACCCAGGACGAGCCCAACAGCGCCATCGGGTGGAACACCGTGGACGGGCAGGTCCAGACCTCGGGCCAGGTGCGCTTTCAGGAGGTCACGCCGAGCCGTACCCGCGTCGAGGTCCAGATGAACTACGCGGACCCGCCGGGCGGCAAGGTCGGCGAGGTCGCCTCCAGGGCCGTCGCCAACCCCAAGTTGATGCTGGAGCAGGACCTCAGGAACTTCAAGGACATCATCGAGGGTAACGCGACCCCCGAAGAGGTCCAGCAGCGGCCCTCCGCCGCGACCGCCCAGAGCGGCGCCGTTGCCTTCCTTACCTCCGGTACCGGGCTCCTGGTTGTGGGTGGCGGGCTGGTCCTCTGGCTCCTCCTGCGCAGGGGCCGGGGCGGCTCGAGCCGCGGCAAGTCCCGCATAATCTTCGAGTTCTAGACCCGCTCGCGCGGACCCACCGGGCCGGGGCTTCTGGGTAGAAGCCCCGGCTTCTCTTTGCCCTGGTTTGGGTTTCGGGCGAAGGGTGGGGGTGGAATCGCTGCGCTGTCCGATCCTCTATCAGGCCCGATCGTGGTTCGTCCAGCCCCAGGCTGATCTCCCGGTGGCAACGAGAACGGGACCCTTTTCGGGGCCCCGTCCGTGTGCTTCGTGCTTGGGACTCTGGCGATCAGCCTCCAAGCGAGATGT
>JADDPU010000180.1 GCA_016781725.1 Rubrobacter sp.
TGCCAAAGAGACTAGAGTTGTCGCCTCATGCGAGCACACAAGAGCTGGAGCACCGCTACAGGAAGGCCAAAGATCCCGTGGAGCGCTCCCACTACCAGATCGTGTGGCTGCTCGGCGAGGGCAGGACCACCGAAGAGGTATGCGAGGTCACCGGCTACAGCCCAGGCTGGGTGCGACGGATCGCCCGCCGCTACAACGAGCGGGGAGTAGAGGGTCTTGGTGATCGCCGCCACGCCAACCCCGGTGCCAAGGAGAGGGCACTGCTCGACGAGGCCGGACAAGCGGAGCTTAGGGAGGCTCTCCTGGAAGGGTCAGCGCCAGCTTCTGTGGGCGGGGGGATGTGGAGTGGGCCGAAGGTGGCGCGTTGGATCGAGCAGAAGACCGGGACGGAGAGGGTGCATGCCCAGCGAGGCTTCGAGTATCTGAGGAAGGTGGGTATGAGCCCTCAGGTTCCAAGACCCTCTAACGCCAAGGGGGCCGAGCAGGAGGAGCGGGAGGCTTTCAAAAAAAGCTCCCGGTGAGGCTGAAGGAGCTCAAGGAGGCCAAAATCCGGAGGCCGAACAGGAGGAGGTCGAGCTGTGGGCCGAAGACGAAGCTCGGCTGGGGCTCAAGCCGGTGATGAGGCGGGTGTGGGCGCCGGTGGGAGAGAGGCCCTCTGCCCGCTTCAAGAGGGGCTACGAGTGGACCTACCTCCTGTATGGCTTCGTGCACCCCGAGAGCGGGGAAGTGTACTGGCTGGTGCTGCCAACGGTAAACACCGAGTTGTTCTCGATGGCTTTGCGGGAGTTCGCAAGAGAGGTAGGAGCCGGAGAGAACAAGCACATCCTGCTGGTTTTGGACAAGGCCGGCTGGCACACAGGCGGGGAGGAGGTCGAGGTTCCCGAAGGGATACACCTTGAGTTTCTGCCCTCGGGCTCACCTGAGCTACAACCGGCGGAGAGGCTATGGCCTCTGACTAACGAAGCCGTGGCCAACCACCTCTTCGAGGAGATCGAACAGGTGGAAGAGGCGCTAGTGGAGCGGTGCGTCCAACTGCTCGATCAAGCCGAGACCATAAGGGACCTCACCAACTACCACTGGTGGCCCCAGGAG
>JADDPU010000511.1 GCA_016781725.1 Rubrobacter sp.
CCACCCTGGCTACCGAGTTCGAGAACCTCCAGCTTATAGACCTGTTCACGTAGCGGCGCGCCGACAGTATCGGCGCGTCTCGCCTCGCGTCAGGAGGCTCTGGCACGTCCCGCTTGGGAGGAAGAAGACGAGCAGCAGCACATGTGCCTGGACGCGGCGTACGACTCGGAGCCGGTGCGCGAAGAACTGAAGGAGAGAGGCTACGTGCCTCACATCCGTCCGGCCGGCAAGAAGGAGAGGGAGCGAGAAGGAGCCGTGCATCGTCACGGTGGGCGGGCCAGGCGTTGGTAGTGGAACGGACACACTCGTGGCTGAACCGCTCTCGACGGCTACTGGTGCGTTGGGAGAAGAAAGCCGAGAACTACCTAGCGTTCATCCAGCTCGCTTGCGCCCAGCTCATCTTCTTCAAGATAACGGTTTACGGATAAGGACTTAGCCAAGCCTTCCAGCGTGGCTACCTTGTGCCGAAGCTCGGCGGTCCCGAGCGCATCCGCTCGTTCTTGCCCTCCAGCGCCTATAACTGCTTGGCCAGCCCCTATAAGGTTAGCCCGTTGTCTTGTTCGCCCATGCTCGCCTTCTCCCGTTTCCAGTGGGGCGGGGGAAAAGGAGCACCCCGCCCCGCGAGAAGATCGTCCTCGCGCCCCGGTGACTAACCCGCCCTTCGGGCGAACCGTCGTTAGAGCTGCTCGGGGGGCAATATCTCGACGTTGTACCGCGGCGCGGCCGCCAGGAGTCTCTCTATCTCCTCCTGGTCGGGGGGCGAGGGGGAGGAGCCTTCCGTCGCCGGACGGCCCACCTCGAAGAACATCCCTTCGATCCCCGCCGGCATGAACGCCGCCAGCATCCTGGCGGTCTGCGTACCCACGTTCTTGAAGCGGTGCGTGGTGCCCTTGGGGACGTAGACAAACGACCCGGCGTTGGCCATGAAGGTGCGGCCGTCCGTCAGGAATTCCAGCTCCCCCTCCAGCAGCCAGAACAACTCGTCCTCGGCGTGGTGGATGTGGGGCGGCGGTCCTCCCTGCGGCGGGACTAGCGCTTCGAGGAGCACGAGCGACCCGCCCGTTTCCTCGCCCACCGCCTTGAAGGTGTAGGTGTCGCCCGACAGGTGCAGCGA
>JADDPU010000503.1:0-10688 GCA_016781725.1 Rubrobacter sp.
AGGGAGGCGGCGGCGGTGCCGGCCCCGGCCATCTTCAGGAACTCTCTTCGCGTCAAAGAGCTTTCCACCCTACTCCCTACAAGTTCCAGGTTGCTGCTGTGGCCGCGCGAAAGGATAACAATGGTGCTCCACCGATACCAGGTTCGGATAGATCTAGACCAACCCTGATCTTTTCCAAAGGACGCTAACGTCACGCAGATAGTAGCACGCGCCGTTACGATCTGCCCCGTAACGAGTTGGCCTGAAGGCGTAGGGAACGGCTGAGATACGTTCGAGGACTTCCGGGTTGCGTTTGGGTCCCGTATGCGAGTACCATTCGCCGGCCAACGCGAGAAGCACAGCCCTGGAGACAAAGACTGGAAAAGTCGGGCCAAAGGCACGTGAGCAAGATTTCCGAGAAGGGAAGAGTCCTCAACTACGTAACCAGGCCTCTGCCCTACCTCCTGATCTCGCTACCCGCCGTCCTCTCTCTGCTCTACGTGCGGTCGTTCGGCGTCGACGTCCCTTTCGGAGACACCTGGACTATGGTGCCCTTCTTCGACAAACTGTCGTCCGGCACGTTGAGCGTCTCTGACCTCTGGCGCCAGCATTTCGAGCACAGGGTGTTCTTCCCCCGGATCGCCATGTTGTTGCTTGGTACTGCCACGGCCTTCGATAACGTGGCGATAATGTACCTCATACAGGTCTGCTTCCTCGTTACATTGATAGTTCTCCTGCTCGCCTTCAAGGATAGCGTTGTGGGTCCTAATCTCTTTTTCTTCGTGCCCGTCTCGTTTCTGGTGTTCAGCCTGGGCCAGTACTGGAACATGCTGGTGGCATGGTCGCTCACTTTTGTCTTTGTACAGACCTTCGCCGTTCTCGCGCTCTATCTGCTCTACGTCGCGAGCCGTACGGACCCCAAGAGGCTGGCCTTTCTGGCAGCCCTCGTAAGCGGTACTGTTGCGTCGTTCTCTTCCGCGCAGGGCCTCTTCGTGTGGCCGGCGGGGTTCGTGCAGCTCCTTATCGCGCCGGTCGAAAGACCGGCCAAGAGGGTCCTGATCGGGGTTTGGAGCCTGGTCGGCCTGGGGGAGTGGATCTTCTACTTCTACGGTTTGAACGTTCCTAGACATCGCTCGGAGCGTTACTTTTTGGATAATCCCAACCTGGGAGTAGACTACTTTCTGACGGCGCTGGGTGGCTCGCTGGTCCGGCAGCAGGTCATAGCTCTTGTCATTGGTCTCATATTGGCCTGCCTCATCGCGGCGAGCCTGCTCTTCATCTACAGGGCCGGGAAGCTGGGTGAATGCTCTTTCTGGATAGCCCTGCTCTCCTTCTCCTTTCTCTTTCTCCTGTCTATCGTAGTGGGGCGGTCGGGGATGGGGACGGAGAACGCCCTGAGCTCCAAGTACCCCACTTTCACGGCCCTGGCCGTGATAGGCGCCTACGCGATGCTCATAAAGCTGGTGTTCGAACAAAGATCACGCATCGGGGCCGCCCTGCTCGGTCTCTTGACCACGCTTATAGTGATCAGTATCCCCGTCTCCTATGCGGAAGGGGTCGCCGCCGGCAAGGAGCTCGAGGTGAACAGGGAGAGGGCGGCGCGAGTCATCTCTACTTATAAATCCCAACCAGATGAAGCGTTGACGGTAGTCAATCGTTCTTCCTGGCGGGTGAGAGAGTGGGCTCCTATCCTGGAGAGGCTCGATTACACTGTGTTCTCCGAATCAGAGAGGCACAACTGACCCTGCGGTTGATTTGACTCATCTCGTGAGGGCGGCTAGTATAGCCCCGATTTGGCTTGTAACCTCTAAAGACTAACTTCAGGAAAGTTCTTTGAAGCTTCCTCCGAGTTGCGTTTTGGGAGTAGATCGAGTGCTTTATGTCAACGAGGTGAGCGTGGTAACCGAGGAGGAAAGAAGAGCTTGAGCACGAGGCGCACACGAAGGGAGTTCCTCAAGGTAGTAGGTGCCGGTACCGCGGGGATCGCGCTACTGAACACGCTTGGGTGCGAATCGTCCGGGCAGGAGGCCAAGCGGGGCAACTCCCAGCAGACCGGCGGCGCGGGATCGGCGCAGCCCGGGGAGGTGCAGATCTTCCGCTCGCGCCCGGACCTCACCCCGCCCGCCGTCGTGGTGACCAGGGAGGCGCGCGAGACCGCCCCAGGCTACGTCTTCGTCGCCCCGAAGAGGGGCCCGGGGCAGGACGGCACGATGATCGTCGACAATTCCGGGCAACTCGTGTGGTTCCGCGAGGATGCGCTCCCAAGCGATAACGCGTACGCGATGGACTTCAAGGTGCAGTCCTACCAGGGCAGGCCCGTGCTCACCTGGTGGGAGGGCCAGATCGTCGAGGGGCACGGTGAAGGGGAGTACCTGATCTTCGACGGCTCCTACAGAGAGATAGCCCGGGTGCGCGCGGGCAACGGCTACAAGGGGGATCTGCACGAGTTTCTCATCACCCCGCAGGGCACGGCGCTGCTTACGGTCTACAACACGGTGCCCTGGGACCTCACCGCGGTCGGGGGCCCCGAGGATGGCGAGGCGGTGGACGGGATCGCCCAGGAGATCGACCTCGAGACCGGCGAGGTACTCTTCGAGTGGCACAGCCTAGATCACGCAGCCCCCGAAGAGGCCCACCCCCCGATGAGGAAGTACGAGGATCTAACGAAGACCGCCTTCGACTACTTCCACATCAACTCCATAGCCGTGGACTACGACAACAACCTGCTCATCTCCGCCCGCAACACCTCCGCCGTCTACAAGGTGGATCGCGGGACCGGCGAGGTCATATGGCAGTTCGGCGGGAAGAAGAGCGACTTCGAGATGGGGCCAGGCACCGAGATCGCCCACCAGCACGACGCCCGACGCCAGCCCGACGGCACGATCTCCATCTTCGATAACGGCGCCCACCCGTGGGTTGGCGACGAGGAGTCTCGCGGGATCGTGGTCGATCTCGACATGGACGCCATGGCCGCCACGCTGGTACGCGAGTACACCGTCCCCGCCAGGCTGGTCGCCACCTCCCAGGCCAACATGCAGGTGCTGCCGAACGGCAACGTGTTTATAGGCTGGGGCAGCAAGCCGCTCTTCTCCGAGTTCAACAGGGATGGCCAGCTGCTGTTCAACGCCAGGCTCCCGCGGGGGTGCGAGTCCTACCGGACCTTCCGGTCCCCGTGGACCGGGCGCCCGGGCGATGACCCCGCCGTGGCGGCCGAGCCCGGTTCCGGTGACGAGGTGAAGGTCTACGCCAGCTGGAACGGCGCCACGGAGGTCGCCACCTGGGAGGCGCTAGCCGGTCCCGGCCCCGACCAGCTGAAGCCCGTCGGGTCCGCCCCCCGCGACGGCTTCGAGACCACCATGGCGGTGCGTACGACCGAGCCTTACGTCGCAGTACAGGCCAAGGATGGTTCGGGTAAGACCCTCGGCGCCTCCAAGGCCGTCAAAGCCGAAAACTAGGCGATGCCCACCCCCTCCGAAGCAGGCGCCGGCCCGAGTACCCGGGCGAGGGGCAGATAGCCTTCGAGGGCGTAGCGTAACCACCCAGTAAGGAAAACCATGCGTCGGAATCGGGTGCTGGGTCGAACACCTTGAAAGCCTCGGTCGTCGTCCTTACCTACAACGCGGGCCCCGCCTTCGAGGGGTTGCTCGAGAGCCTCATCGCGCAGGAGACGGATTTCGACTACGAGGTTCTCGTGGTCGACTCCGGCTCGACGGATGGCACGGCCGAACTGGCCCGGCGCTACGGGGTGGGGGTTCACAGGATACCCCAGACGGCTTTCGACCACGGTATGACCCGCAACACAGGAATCTCGCTCTCCCGGGGAGAGTACGTAGCCCTCATCGTGCAAGACGCCGTGCCGTTGGACAGCTGGTGGCTCGCGGCGATGGTAGAGAACCTGGACCGGGACGGGCTCGTGGCCGGGGTCTACGGCCGCCAGATCCCCCGTCCCGAGAGCGGCGCGTTGACCCGTGCTCTGGTGAGCGGTTGGCCGACCGCCGCCCACGAACGCCGGGAGCAGTTCGTGGGAACCCCGGGGCTCTACCGCGAGATGCCCCCGAGGGAACGCCGGCTGCTCGCAACCTTCGACAACGTGAGCTCCTGCCTGCGCCGCTCGGTCTGGGAGCAGATACCCTTCGAGCAAACGAGCTTCGGCGAGGATCTGCGGTGGGGCGCAAGGGTTATAGAGGCGGGCTACAAGCTGGTCTACGAGCCACGCTCGGCCGTCCTCCACTCCCACGAGAGAGGCGGGCTCTACGATCTGCGCCGCAACTATGTGGACCAGCTGGTGCTCCTCGACCTCTTCGAACTCGAGTTGGTGCCGAGTTCGTGGCGCCTGGTCCTGAATATCCTCCGCTCTACCGGCTACCTCTATCTCCGCCTCCGTCGGGACCAGGAGATGGAGGGAGGAGCGGCGAGACGCGCGTTGCTCGCCTTTAGGTACGCTCTCCTCTCACAGGTCGGCGCTTACCTCGGGGTCAAGAACCTTCGGCTCGCCGGGGTGAGCCCTCGGGCCTCAGCCAGGCTGGACGACTTCATGAGCAGGGGGATCTGAGTTCCGTATAATCATCCCCGATGCGCGCCCGCAGGATACGTCCTAAAGCGTCTGAGGGGTGTCCGACCCGATGGTAGGTACGATCGTAAAGCTCTCTCCAATCGTTGATCCTCGATTGTGAAGATCCTCTTCACAGTCCACCAGTTTTTCCCCGACCACCGCGCCGGCGTCGAGATCGTGACGTTGGGACTGGCCCGGGAGTTGAAAGCCAGGGGGCATGAACCCTACGTGTTCGCGGCCAAGCGCAGTATCCCCGGCAGCGGCATCCGGCCGGGAGAGACCGAGGATTACGAGCTCGACGGGATCCCCGTGCGTAGGGTGGGGCGTCCGGAGGAGGGGCTGGCCCGTCCGTACCACCTTAACTACCGGAACGACGATATGACGCAAAAAATACGGGAGTTCATGCGCAAGATAAGCCCCGACCTCGTCCACGTAATGCACCTCCAAGGACTCTCGGCGAGCGTCGTACCGGCTATCAAAGAGTTCGACGTGCCCGTGGTGTACACGGCGGCGGACTTCTGGACGGTATGCCCGGTCGTAGACCTGAGGAGGCACGACGGGGTGATGTGCACGGGACCGGAGGTCAGCCACTGCGTCCGGTGCATAGCGAGCCGAAACCCTGACCCTCGCGTGAGAAACGTAGCGAAGGCGGTACCTGGCGCGATGCTGAGGATCGCCGACTGGACCTCTCGTACCCCCCTCTCTGGTCTCTCCCACTCCCTGCGCCAGGTACGGGCGGTGAGGCAGCGTCCTGAATATATAAGGGAGAGGGTCGAGCTCGTCGACCACGTCCTGGCCTACACCCGGCTCACGCGGGACCTACTCGTCTCCAACGGCATAGGGGCTGGGAAGACCCGGGTCTCCCACTACGGGATAGATACCTCCCACGTTAGCGGAGCCCTCGCAGAGCGCCGCCCGTCCCGGACGCTCCGGCTCGGGTTCGTAGGGACCCTGGCGCCGCACAAGGGCCCGGACACTCTCGTGCGGGCCTTCAAGATGCTACCGCCGGAGCTCGACGCGGCGCTCTCCATTCACGGAGATCCCGGACAGTACGAGTCCTTCGCGGAGGAATTGCGCGGGCTCGCCGGGGACGAGGAGAGGATAACCTTCGCCGGTGCCTTCTCGCGGGAGGGGATAGGCCGGGTCCTCTCCGAGATCGACGCCCTTGTCGTGCCCTCCCGCTGGTACGAGAACGCCCCGGGCGTGATCTTCGAGGCCTTCGCCGCCAAAGTGCCGGTGGTCGCCACCGATGTGGGGGGGATCTCCGAGTTCGTGAGACACGAGGAGAACGGCCTGCTCTTCGGGTTGGAGGATGCTGACGATCTGGCACGACAGCTGCGGCGGCTGGCGACGGAGCCGGGCCTGCTCGAGAGGCTGAGGGGCGGGATCGGCCCCGTGAAGACCGTCGAGGAGTACGGGGGCGAGCTGGAGGAGCTCTACGAGACGCTCCTGACGAAGAACCGGACGCGGTAGAGGCTCGCGGGGTGCTCTAGGGATGAAGATTCTTATAACCGGCTCCAAGGGGCAGCTCGGGCGAGAGCTGGCCGAGACGCTTCCCGAGCAGGGCCACGAGGCGGTCGCGCTCTCCCGGAGCGAGCTTGACGTGGCGGACGCCGGAGCCGTGGAGCGGGCCATCGAGGCCCACTCGCCGGAGCTGGTCATCAACGCAGCCGCCTACACGGACGTGGACGGCTGCGAGAAGGAGAGCGATTTGGCGTACTCGGTCAACGCCCTCGGGCCGCGCAACCTGGCCCAGGTCTGCGAGCGGTGGGGGTGCGAGCTGCTACACGTGAGCACCAACTACGTGTTCGACGGCGAGGGCACCCGGCCCTACGAGCCCTTCGATCCCGCGAACCCGATCAGCGCCTACGGTCGAACCAAGCTGGCCGGCGAGGAGTACGTGAAGCACCTGACAAGTCGCTGGTACGTAGTCCGCTCCGCCGGCGTCTACGGTCGAGGACACAACTTCGTGCGCACGATGCTGCGTTTGTCCAGGGAGCGGGACGTTCTGAAGGTCAAGGCCGACGAGTTCATCTCGCCCACCTACGCCCGCGACCTGGCTGAGGGCATCGTCGGGGTACTAGAGGCCCGGCGCTACGGCCTCTACCACGTGACCAACGCGGGATCCTGCTCCTGGCACGAGTTCGCCCGGGAGATATTCGGGCTGGCCGGCGTCGAGGTCGAGGTAGTCCCCATACCCGGCTCGGAGTACCCGCTGCCGGCGGCGCGACCGGCCAACGGGGTCTTGTCTTCTCTGGGCAGCCCCAGGCTTCGCCACTGGCGCGAGGCCCTGGCGGATTACCTGGAGCGTGAGGCCGTACTCGGCGGCCGAGTGGGAGGAGACTAGTGCCGGTCTTTGGGAGCCGCAAGGCCCTCGAGGTGTTGCGGGAAGCGAAAACCTCCCTGGACGCCGCGGCGCGCGCCCGGCGGTCGAGGGCGACCCGGCGAGCCCGAAGGCAGATGGCCATCAAGGACGGGGAGATCGCCGCGTTGAAGAGGGAGCTGGCTCGGGCGCGGGGCGACGGGCGCCTGCCTGATCCCGCCGACGCAAGCACGCCCGTGTTCTTCGTTCTGGGCTACCAGAAATCCGGCACCACCTGGTTGATGCTCATGCTCGACGCCCACCCGGAGATACTCTGCAAGGGCGAGGGCAGGTTCTTCGATGGGGGCTGGAGGCAGAAGAGCCTGGAGCAGGCTGAAGTACAGCGTCCCCCCAACTCGCTCTACAACGCGATGCTTGGCGCGGAGCGCCTGAAACTCTGGATAGAGAGGTCGGTCTGGAGCAGGGACGACGATGCTCACGAGCATCTGGTCAACCTGACCCGCATGGCCATAGACTACTTCCTTGAGGGCGAACTTCTCAAGACCGGCAAGAGGTTGGTAGGGGATAAGTCGCCGCTGCTGACCCCGGAGACGGTAAGAGAGGTCGGGGAGATCTACCCCGAAGCCAGGGTCATACACATCATAAGGGATGGCAGAGACGCGGCGGTCTCCGCGTTGCACCACTCGTGGAACTTCGGCAAGCCAGAGAAGAGCGAGGAGGCGTCGGCGAAACGCGAAGCCTACCGTAGAGACCCCCGGCAATTGCGGGAAGCGGGCGAGAGCATGTTCGAGGGGAACCGCCTCAGGAAACTCGCCGCGGACTGGGGCACCAGGGTGGGTAGGGCTATCGACGATGGCCCGGCCCTGCTCGGGACCAATTACCGCGAGGTGCGCTACGAGGACCTCGTGGCAAGACCCAAAGAGGAGGTCAGTAGATTGTTGGAGTTTCTCGGGGCGGACGCGAGCGAGAAAACCGTAGACCGGTGCGTAAGCGCGGCCAGCTTCGAGAAGCTGTCGAAGGGCAGGAACAGGGGTCAGGAAGACCCCACCTCGTTCTTCAGGAAGGGCGTAGTGGGCGACTGGAGGAACGTCTTCACCGAGCAGGATAAGCTCATCTTCAAGGAGGAGGCAGGGGACCTGCTGGTCAGGCTCGGCTATGAGGAGGGCGGCGGGCTGCCCTCCGACTGAAGCTCATCGGGAGCGACCCGATCCGCATCGGGAAGGGTGCACACCTACCCGGAGGCATGCAAGTACGCGGCCACGTTGACGTTGCGCGACAGCCTGGGCAAGGGCAGCTTGAGTTGGGAGGTCCGCAGTTACCACAACGGCGACCACTGGCACCCGTATCTCTCGGGAACCGGGAACGACTTGACGTTTACCGCGCCTCCACCCGAGGACCTGCTCTCGACCGGCGCGGGCAACTACCTCCAGATCCGTCTCACCGCGACCGACTCGAAGGGCCTGAGCCGCACTGTCGTCCAGAGGATGGACCCTAAGCAGGCCAACGTGCGGTTCGTGACCCGTCCGGTCGACCTCAAGCTGGAGGTGAACGGGCGCGTGTTCAGCGCGCCGCGCACGTTGCTGTCGTGGGAGGGCTACAAGCTTAACGTTTACGTGCCGCGCCAGCGGCACGTAAACGTGGGTGTTCCAATCCTGGTCCGACGGCCGCGCCGCCAGGCACACCATCACCGCGCCCTCGGTCGCCGCCACTTACGAGGCGGCCTTCGAGAGGTTGCGGCGCCAATCACCGCTGCCCTGTCAGCGAAGATAGCCCTCGCGTTTTGCGGGCTGCGGCCGTCCGGTTGAGGACGTTGGTGATCTCTGTCGGTGTGTGGCGGTTGTTCTACAATGAGCGGCGCTCGAGGTAAGTTTGTATAGTGATCCGCGCGGTCACCCTGAAAGAGAGCGTAGTCTGTGAGCGATCAGTTGATTATCGCGGGTTTCCACCGTAGCGGCACGTCGGCAACCGCCCAGTTGCTGCATCGGGCGGGGCTGTTCTTGGGCTACGAATTGCTCGAGGCCAACCCGTCGAACCCGCACGGCCACTTCGAGGACCGGGAGGTGGTCGAGCTTCACCATCAGATGCTCACCGACAACGAGCAGACCTGGCTCGTCGGCGAGCCCTTCTTACCGGCGGTCAGCTGGTTTCACTGGCGGCTGATGCAGCAAGCAATAGAGCGGCGGAACACCGAGCACACGCTCTGGGGGTTCAAGGACCCGCGGGCTTGCCTGTTCCTGATGCTCTGGAAGTACCTGCTCCCGAACGCCAAGATCCTGCTCGTCTACCGGCACTTCTCGGATGCTACGTATTCGTTGGGGCAACGCCACTCGGCCGACCTGTTCCTGAACAAGGGCAACAGGCACGTGCACCGGCGGTTCTTCGAAGAGCCGGACCTCGCCCTGCGGATGTGGCTGGTGCACAACGACGCGCTGCTCAGGTTCGCCCGCGCCTACCCGCAAGATACGATGGCAGTCTCGCTCGACATGATCCGGGACGGCTTCCCGCTCGTTTGGGCCCTGAACCGTCGCTGGAACTTCGGCTTGGAAGAGGTCCCGGTGGCCGAGATCTTCGACCCTAGCATAACCGCCAGGCGAACCGGCAAGCAGCCGGTCTCGGATCGCGGGTTGATCCCGAAGGTAGTCGCGACCTGGCAGGCGCTGGAGGAGCTGGCCGGCGAGACCGAGGAGATGCTAGAGAGGGGAACCGCGGTTGTCTGAGAACGACTTCTACACGCCGACCGACCTTGACATCTTGAGGATGGAGAACGAGCTTCTGGCCTTCGAGGTACGCTTCCTCAAGGCCCGGGGTGGGTCGGCGTCCTCCTCGGGCTCTTCGGTCTCCCTGAGCCGGCTGACGAACCTCGAAGAGGCGGAGAACGACCTCGTGCTGCTGCTGAGGCGGCTGGGGAAGAGCCCGCTGGGGCCGATGCTAAGGCTCGGTGGCGGCTTCCGGGAGATGGAGCGCCGCTACCTCTCCCCGGACGGTGGCCACGCCTCGCTGCCGCCCGCCGAACAGGTGGCCTACCTCGAGAGGGCCGAGAGGGACCTGGTGCGGCTGCTCGGGCTTCTCGGGAGGGGTCCGCTCGGGACGGCGCTGCGGCGCAGACCGAGCTTCCGGACCCTGGAGCAGCGCTACCTCTAGGCATGGATGGAAGGCTTCACCACGAACACCAGAACGTGCCGCAACGCAGAACCTCAGGGCACCCGGTCTTCTACGCCGGGCGGTTTCTAGATCAAGTCTCGACCTCTCTAAGCCAACTGCTGCACTTCGAGGAGGCGGAGAACGACCTCGTGCTGCTGCTGAGGCGGCTGGGGAAGAGCCCGCTGGGGCCGATGCTAAGGCTCGGTGGCGGCTTCCGGGAGATGGAGCGCCGCTACCTCTCCCCGGACGGTGGCCACGCCTCGCTGCCGCCCGCCGAACAGGTGGCCTACCTCGAGAGGGCCGAGAGGGACCTGGTGCGGTTGCTCGGGCTTCTCGGGAGGGGTCCGCTCGGGGTGGCGCTGCGGCGCAGGGAGAGCATCCAGACGCTGGAGCGGCGCTACGTCGGGTGGGTCCCGGATCTGGGAACAGGTCCAGGTTCATCCGTCAAGCGTGGGGTACTCGGCGACCGGGATGTCCTCTCCGCGCAGTTGCGCGCCGCCGTGGAGCTGGCCAGCCCCCTCGTCGTCCTCGACCTGTTCTCGTTCCCGTTCGAATCGATGACCGGGGAGCATCGGGACGTACCGTTGATTCTGGTCCTACCTACCGGGTACGACGCCGAATTTCTGACCACCGTGTTCGGCGCGGTGGCCTTCGAGCGCCTCGGCTTCTTCGACCGCGTCGCCACCGGGGACG
>JADDPU010000503.1:10861-15616 GCA_016781725.1 Rubrobacter sp.
GATCTGAGGTTCGACAAGGCCATGCACCGGGTGCAGGCCGCAGTGCTCGAGCCGCATTTCGCCGCCGTGCGGGGGGATCGCGTCGAGAGCGTCCCGTTCGACGTTCTTGAGGTTGGCGTCGGGGCCGGGCGTTGGGCTTCGAGCTTCGACCTCGCGAAGACCCGCTTCGTCGGGGTGGACATAAGCGAGGGCATGGTCAACGCCGCCAGGGCCAACTTTCCCGAAGGACGCTTCGACCGCATCGGGGACGACCTGCGCTTCCCGTACGACGACGAGAGCTTCGACCTGGTCTTCAGCGTGACCGTCATGCACCACAACCCCACGCCGGCCAAACGGACCCTGCTCTCTGAGATGTGGCGGGTGGCCCGGCCGGGCGGACGGTTGACGTTCCTGGAGGACTTCGTCGCTAAGAAAGGGTCGGCCGTCTACCCCATGTCGGTGCAAAAGTTCGCCGATCTAGTTCTCGAGGCTACCGCGGGTCAGGTCGTGCTCGAGCACGTCGAGTCGTTACGCTACCCGGATGACGACATGGTACGGGCAGGTCTGATCTCCTTGTCCAAGCTCGGGGTGCCGAAGACTTGGTGAGCGCCGGCGACAGGGTCTTCATAATCTCCAACGACATCGTCCCTGGCCTTGGGATGCCCGTGGCCGCTCCGGGCCTCAGGGTGTTCGGGCTCGCGGAGGGCCTGCGCGCGCACGGCGTGGAGGTGAGGACCTTGATCGTCAAAGGGTTCCTGGAGCGCCAGTGGATGAGGTTCGGCAGGTGGGTCCCGCATCCGACGGCCCCCGATACCGAGGTAGTCGCCGGGAGGCATCTGGCTCGCTACCTCAAGTCCCGCGCGCCCGCCACGGTGGTGCTCATAAACAGCAACCAGGTAGAGAACCTGAGACCGATCGAGGGCATCAGGTACGTGCTCGACTTTTTCGCGCCGAAGATGCTCGAGATACTCTACCACCACAGCGGCGAGTACCCCGAGAAGGAGATCGGCCAGCTCCGCCGGCGCAAGATCCAGGCGATCCGGCTCGCCGACGCCTTTATAGTCAACGGGGCGAAGAAGATCCCCTATTTTTTGGGGTGGATGCTCCAGGCCGACCGGGACGTGCGCGACCTGCCGCTAGAGGTCGTCAACATGTGCATCCCGCTCTCGTGGGACGAAGCCCCGGAGGCTCGAGACGCCGGCAGCCCCGTCAGGTTCGCCATCGCCGGCTATCTCCATTCTTGGAGTACGCTGGGGAGCTGGGTGAAGGTGCTGGAAGACCATCTGGACCGGCCGGGGGTGAGCCTCGACCTCATGGTGCCGTGGCACTGGAGTGTACTCAGGGAGTACCAACACACGTCGAAGGCCGACCTCGACCGGCTCGCGGGACACGAGTCGGTCACCACGCACGGCCCCATGACGTTCTCGGACTTCCAGGAGCTCGTCTCGGGGGTCGACGTGGCCATAGACCTCTTCCAGCACAACCTGGAGAGAGAATACGCCATGGTGACCCGTTCGATCGTCGCCCTCTCCTGCGGGGTCCCGGTGATACATCCCCCCTTCACGGAGGTCTCTCCCATGATCGCCGAGTACGATGCCGGATGGCTCGTTGACCCGGAGGATGCGGCGGCGATGGAGGCAGTTCTAGGCGAGATCACAGAGGAACCCGACGCGGTGCGACGGAAGAAGCAGAACGCCAGGACGCTCGCCTCCGCCCTTATAGACCCGGCCGTGGCCGTCAAGCCGTTGGTGCGTATCCTGGAGTCCTGGTAGACGCGGTGGGCGACTGGAAACGCATCTACTTCCTGACGCCGACGTGGCGTCCGGTCGGCGGGGTAGTCAAGATCTTCGACTACATAAACCACGCCCGCTCTCTGGGCTACGAGCCGGTGATCGCGTGCCCCGAACCGTACAAGCCGGGGTTGCCCCTGTTCGGGATCCCGCGCTTCTCCGACATATCACCGCAGAACGGTACCAGGTTCACCACCCTCGAAAAGGTCTCAATCGGCCCCGGCGATCTCGCTTTCCTCTCCTGGCCCACCCACTACGAGATCGTGGAGCCCAGGATGAGCCGGTGGACGCAGCACGAGCAGGTTATCTATATTGTGCAGAACGTCCGCTGGGCCAACCCATCCTTCACGAACGGCTACGCCGTCCGCCTGCTCTCGCGCCCGATGGCCTGGATCATGACGAACGACGTGGTCCTCGAGGCGGTTCGGCCTTACCTGAACGCCTCCTCGATCACCGAGGTCATCCAGCTCGGTCACGACTCCGGGTTCTTCGCCAGAGAGCGCACCGGCGGTTTCGGCTCACCGATAAGGGTAGGTTATACGACCTGGAAATCCGACGTGGGCGACCGCGTGGCCTCCCTGCTGGCGGACGACCCCGGCTTCGAGTTCCGGGCGATCCGGAACCCGGTAGGGTGGGACGAGTTGCGCGAGCTCTACCACTGGGCCGACGTCTTTCTCGCCACCCCCCTGATCGAAGAGGGTTTCTACCTTCCGGGCCTGGAGGCGATGGCCGCCGGGGCCGTCGTCATCTCCCCGGACGCCGGGGGAAACCGGGCCTACTGCGACTTCGGCAACAACTGCCTGCCGGCGGAGTTCGACGACGCCGAGAGCTACGCGGGCACGCTGAAGACCCTGAGGTCGGAGAGCCTCGAGAACATCGAGCGGCTGCGGCGTAACGGGTACGAGACCGTCAAGCGGCACACCCTGGAGCACGAGCGGGACCGCTTCGGGGCGTTTCTACAGCGGCTCACGGGCCACCTCGACCTCCTCGGTCCTAGAGGCCCTGCCGATCCCTCCGTGTGCCGGCAACCGTAGGGCGAGAGCTTGACAGGTCTGGCGCCCGGTCCGATGATGTGTCGCGATGACCAGGGCTTCGGGCCGCCTGCAAGGCCGGTATCAGGAGGATTACGTTGTATCCGGATTTCATAGGTATAGGAGCGCAGAAAGCCGGCACCACGTGGCTGCACCGCAACTTGCGGGCCCACCCCGAGATCTGGATGCCCAGAAAAGAGGTCCACTACTTCAACAGGAAGATACACGACCACCGCACCGGCATAGGAAGGTTCCTCAGTAGACGCGCGGCCGACGCCCAGTGGCGCAAACAGTTCAAGCACTCGATCAAAGTGCATTTGTCGGAACTCTCTCTAGAGGGCCTCCTGGGGGATTTTAGATACTACGCGGTGCCTTACAACGACAGGTGGTACGCCTCAGTTTTCGAACCGAAGAGAGGACGGACTACCGGGGAGATCACGCCGGCTTATTCGGTCCTCGACAAGGGCATGATCTCCCACGTTCACGAGCTCATGCCGGGGGCGAAGATAATTTTCATGATGCGCAACCCCATAGAGCGGGCCTGGTCGCAAGCCGTGATGAGCTTCGATAAGGCAGAACCAGGCTCGGCCAGGTTTATGTCCGAGGAGAGGTTTCTCCGGAGGTTCGAACGCAACGGCTTGACCCTTCTGACGGACTACCGGCGAACACTCGAGAACTGGAGCAGCTTCTACCCTGAGCATCGGATCTTCGTCGGATTTCTGGAGGATGTCCGTTTCCATCCCGAGGACCTGTTGCGGCGCTTGTACGGCTTTCTGGAGGTCGACCCGTCCTTCGAACCTCCGGCCGCGCGCGAGAAGATCCACTCCAGATCCGACGACACGATGCCGACTAGCCTGGCGATCCACCTCGCCCGCACTTACCACGATGAGCTGGAGCAACTGCACGAGCGCTTCGGCGGGTACGCCTCCTTCTGGCTTTACTGCGCCCAGAAGCTCATCGAGGATCCCGCCCCCAAGGAGAGTGTCTCCTATCCCCTGTTCGAGTCGCCGCTGTGGGAAGAGTGGATAAGCGGAGCGGGAGGGTCCAGGGCGGCGGAGCTTCGGGAAGCCGGGGGCCAGAGTGGCCCCTTGTCCTCCGTTCAGGCTTTGCGGTGAAACGCGGGGCCGGGAAGCTCTACCTCGGGGCGCCCGAGCGCGCGAAGACTTTCCCTGACTTCATCATAATAGGGGCGCAGAAGGCGGGCACCACGTGGCTGCACCGCAACCTCCAGGCCCACCCCCGCGTCTGGATGCCAAAAGAGAAAGAGCTCCACTACTTCGACGAGAAGATCAGGGTCAAAGCCTCCATCAAGGACAAACTCTTCGGCAAGCGGGCGGCCGACCAGCGCTGGCGTCGACAGGTCAAACGCCAGTTCAGGGGGTACAAGAGGAGACGCTCCCCGCGGGGCCTGGCGTGGGACCTGAGGTACTTTCTGATGAGACCCGGTGACGAGTGGTACGCCTCCCTGTTCGAGCAGGGCCGGGGGATGATCACCGGCGAGGCGACGCCGGATTACTCTATCCTGGACCGGGGGGTGATAGCCCACGTCCACGAGATCATGCCCGAGACTAAGATCGTACTTATGGTGCGCAACCCCATAGAGCGCGCCTGGTCGCAGTCGCTGATGGACTTCAGCCGCGCGGGCTCCCTGGAGGCCGTACCCGACGAACGATTCCACCGGCACTTCGAGGGCAACCGTCCGCGACTGTTCTCCGATTACCTGCGCACGATCGAGAACTGGAGCAGTTTCTACCCCGAGGAGCAGATCTTTATAGGTTTCCTCGAGGACGTCCACTTCTACCCCGATGACCTGCTAAGGCGCCTGTACGGGTTCCTGGGGGCCGGAGCCTCAGACGACTACCGGGTGATAAAGCGCAAGATTCACTCCAGGGCCGTGGAGACCATGCCAACCCGCCTGGCCGCTCACCTGGCGCGCCTCTACCACTCTACCACGA
>JADDPU010000405.1 GCA_016781725.1 Rubrobacter sp.
GGGAGATAGCCGGGTTGCCGAATGGGGGCGAAGATGACGAAAGGTTTACTGAGCGTTGTTGTAACAGCGACTCTGGTTGCCTTTGCCGCCTTGCAGGGCGACGCGAGGGAAGCCGAAGCCCGGCCGACCGGGCCGGGCAACGCCGGGGCTTCCGTAGTGGGCGTCCCCGACTTCGTTGCACCGGACGGGGAGAGGTTCGTTCCCGGCAGGATCCTGGTCAAGCTCCAAGACGGCGTGCCGGATCGGGTTTTGGAGGCCCTCAACCGTCGGAACAACGCCAGGGTCGAGGAGCGCCTCCCGGGCATCCCGGTGAGCGTGATCAACCTCCCACGCGACCTCTCGGTACGGGAGGCCGTCGGGCGCTACGAGCGCTCCCCGGAGGTGGAGTACGCCGAACCGGACTTTCTGCTCTTCGCGGAAGCTACGCCGAACGATCCGAGGTACGGCAAGCTCTACGGCCTCGACAACACGGGCCAGACCGGCGGCACCCCCGACGCGGACGTAGACGCGCCGGAAGCTTGGGACACCACCACCGGCGACCCGAACACGACCGTGGCGGTCATAGACACGGGCGTCGACGCAAGCCACCCGGACCTCAACGACAACCTCTGGACCAACCCAGACGAGCTAGCGGCCAACAACAAGGACGACGACAAGAACGGCTACGTGGACGATGTCCACGGCTGGGACTTCTACCACGACGACGCCACGGTCTACGACGCGGGCGACGGCGACGAACACGGCACGCACGTCGCCGGCACGATAGCCGCCGAGGGGGACAACGGCGAGGGCGTCACTGGCGTCAACTGGCAGGCCAGCATCATGCCGCTCAAGTTCCTAGGTCCGAAAGGGGGCTCGATCTCCGGTGCCGTGAAGGCCATAGACTACGCCGTGGCCGAAGGAGCAAAGATCAGCAACAACAGCTATGGTTGCGGCGACTGCTACAGCAAGACCTTAAAGGCAGCGATCGACACGGCGGACGGTGCCGGGCATCTGTTTGTGGCCGCGGCCGGCAACGAGGGCACCGACAACGACGCCACCCCGCACTACCCCTCGAGCTACGATAGCTCCAACGTGATCGCCGTGGCGGCAACCAACGACAAG
>JADDPU010000456.1:0-13653 GCA_016781725.1 Rubrobacter sp.
AACCCTTTCGGAGATGCTCCAGACGGGCGCCAAGCTCTCGGGCCACCGGTCCGGGGGTTCCTTCTCCAACTTGGCGTCCGTCAACATGGGTCAGCGGCATGATACCGAGCAACGTGCTCGTGAGGAACGCCTCGTGGGCTGTCGCGAGCTCCCCGGGGCGAATCGGGCGTTCGTCCAGGGAGAGACCCGCCTGGGGTGCGAGTTCGCCGAGCACAAGCTCCCGCATCGTGCCGGGCAGGACCCCCGAGGCCAGGTCCGGGGTTACTAGACTGTCTCCGAGCACGAGGAACAGGTTGGCGGCGCTGGCGCAAGCCAGGTTTCCGGAGATGTTTAGCAGAAGCGCTTCATCGGCTCCACGCTCTGCCGCCTCTCGGCGGGTGAGTGCGTTTTCCAGGTAGCTGAGGGACTTTATGTTCGCGAGTGGGGAGTATTCGTTGCGCGGGATGCGGCTCGTGATCGCGCGCATACCTCGCTCGTAGAGCTCCGCCGGATAGCCAGCGAAGGGCCGGGCGTGGACTACCACCGAGACCTTCGGCTCCGGGTCCGGCAGGAGGCCGCGCTCCGTTGGCACGCCCCGGCTTACCGTTAGCCGTACGACGGCCTCGGAGAGATCGTTGACGGCGAGCGTCTGCCGGATCGCGCTCTCAAGCTCGTCGTCTGCTGGAAGAGGCAGCCCGAGCACCGCCGCGCCGGCTCGCATCCGGGCGAGGTGGCGGTTTATCCACGGCAGCGCGCCGTCGCGGGCCCGCATCGTCTCAAAGAGCCCGTCCCCTAGAGTATAGCCCCGGTCTCGCGGATCCAGCCGCGCCTCGCCCGCCGGCACCAGCCGGCCGTTGACCCACAAAATCTCGGCTTCGGGTCTCAACGCGTCTCCAAATCGGCTCCGAGCGCGGAGAGGAGTGACCGTCCCTTCGAGATGGTCTCCTCGTATTCCGCTTCCGGGTCCGAGTCTGCGACTATCCCGCCGCCTACCTGCAGGTGGACGCGGTCGTCTTTCAACACCAGCGTGCGGATGGCTATGGAGGTATCCATCGCCCCGGTGAAGCTGATGTATCCGATAGCGCCGCAGTAAATCCCTCGCCGCACGGGCTCCAGCTCCTCTATGATCTCCATTGCCCGGATCTTGGGTGCCCCGGTGATCGAACCGCCCGGGAAGCAGGCCTTGAGCAAATCTACAGCGTCCAGCTCGGGCCGGAGTTCTCCGTGGACGGTGCTGACCAGGTGCCACACGGACGCATAGCCTTCGAGTCCGAACAACTCGGGCGTTCGCACCGAACCGATGCGGCAGACCTTCCCCAGGTCGTTGCGCAAGAGATCCACGATCATCAGGTTCTCTGCCCTGTCCTTCTCGCTTGAGAGCAACTCTTCGCCGAGGGCCTTGTCTTCTTCCGGCGTTCGGCTCCTGGGACGGGTGCCCTTGATCGGGCGGGTCTGCACCTCGTCTCCGTTCAACCGCAAGAATCTCTCCGGCGAAGCGCTCAGGACGGCGACGTCGCCCAGATCCAGGTACGCCCCGTGCGGCGCGGGCGAGGTGGCCCGCAACCGCTCGTAGAGCGGCCAGACAGAGCCGCTCCACTCAGCCTCCAGGCGGTGGGAGAGGTTGACCTGGTACACGTCGCCAGCGGCGATGTACTCCTTCACCCGCCTCACGGCCTCTATGTACTCGTTTCGGGAGAAGTTCGACCTCAGCCGGAGAATGTCTCGACTTCTCGGCTCTTTCTGTTCGACCGGAGGACCGGTCAGTCGCTCCCGCACAGCGGCGATGCGGCGGCGCGCGGACGCTCGGTTGCCGGTCGGAAGCCCGGTCGCCATAAGCCAGTTTTCTCCCGTGAGATGGTCGGTCGCCAGCGCCCAGTCGTAGAAGCCGATATCCATCTCTGGCAGCAACCCGTCGGGGGCGTTGATCTCCGGCAGGCGCTCTAGCAGCCGACCGAGGTCGTAGCCGAAATACCCCACGGCTCCTCCGACGAACGGCGGCAGGTGTTGTAGAGGCTCTACGTGGTAGTCGGACAGCAGGTGTCGCAGGGTCTCGAACGGATCGTCCTCAAGAACGGTCTGTCCATCCGGGTCGGCAACCTCGACGTGGCGTCCACGGCTTCGGATCACCAGGAAAGGATCGGCGGTCAGGTAAGAGTAGCGAACAGCGCGACCGTCGCCCAGGCCGTTATCCAGAAACACCGGCCTCGGCAGGTCGAGCAATCGTCGCACGGCCTCGTAAGCGGGCATGGGCACCTGTTCCACGACGAGCGTCGTATCGATCTGCGCCGCCCCGCTCATCTCTGTGGGCCGCAACTCCTGTTCTTGGGGAGCGTCGCGTGCCTCACGCTCCGGTCTGCTGAAGATCCGGGGACACATCTCTCCAGGAATATCTGTCGATGCGGTGCCAGTTTCTACGTGTCACGTTTGTCTTCGGATCCGTCATAAGCGTCGCTGCGTAATGTCATCGAAGCTCCAAGTATAAGCTGATCTGTTACCCTCCCCGGTTACTTCATACGAAGAGCGTACCGGAAGTTTAGGCTGGCGGTCGCCGGTTTTCAGCTCTCATTGTTGGTGCACGTCGACACGTACCCTCCCGACCGCGTAATCCGCAGAGCACTATGCTGCATTCGCCATTGGCAGGAAGGATTCCTCATTCGGAACACGCCTTTAGCAAGAGCGGGTTTTGCCGCTGGCCGTACCCGGGCTGGCGGCTGGCGGGGAGATCGGGTAGGATGCGCGGTGCAGACCGGGGAGCTCCTGGCAAGGGGCTGAGAGGGCGCTACGAGGCTGTCAGGCCGCCGCGCCGACCCGAAGAACCTGATCCGGGTAATGCCGGCGGAGGAAGGGTATGAATCCATACGTTGATAGGGCGTCCGGAGCTTCGGCTCCGGGTGCCCTTCCTGCTTCTCCGGTCCCGGGTCCGACCAAAGGAGGCAGGAGATGCTTCAGTACCGCAGCGCCAGAAGACCGGGCGAGCCAGGGAAGGCCGTAACCCAGCTCCATTACGCTCGGGAAGGCGTCATCACGGAGGAGATGCGCTTCGTGGCGGAGCGGGAGCGAATGGAGCCGGAGGTCATCCGGGACGAGGTGGCGCGCGGGCGCATGATCATACCCGCCAACGTCAACCACACCTCTCTGGAACCCATGTGCATCGGCAAGGCCGCGCGCGTCAAGATCAACGCCAACATCGGCAACTCCCAGACCACCTCGGAGATAGACGCGGAGATCGAGAAGCTCCAGACATCCATCAAGTACGGCGCCGACACGGTCATGGACCTCTCCTCCGGCGGCGACATCCCGAGGATCCGTCGGGCGATCATAGAGGCGAGTCCGGTCCCCATCGGGACCGTCCCGATCTACGAGGTCATAAGCCGGGTAAAGAGCCCGGAGGAGATGAGCGGAGACCTCTTCCTGGAGGTCATAGAGGAGCAGGCCGAGCAGGGCGTGGACTACATGACGATCCACGCCGGGGTGCTGCTCCAGCACCTGCACCTGGTCCAGAGCCGCATAACGGGGATCGTCTCGCGCGGTGGAGGACTACTGGCGAAGTGGATGGTCCATCACATGAAACAGAACCCGCTGTACGAGCGGTTCGACGAGATACTGGAGATCTGCCGCCGCCACGACGTCTCGATCTCTTTGGGCGACGGGCTCCGTCCCGGCAGCGTCGCCGACGCCTCGGACGACGCCCAGTTCGCCGAACTGCGCACTTTAGGAAAACTCACCGAGCGCGCCTGGGAGAGAGACGTGCAGGTCATGATCGAGGGTCCTGGGCACATCCCGCTCGACCAGCTGGAGGAGAACGTGCGGCTCCAACAGGAGATCTGCCACGAGGCGCCCTTCTACACCCTCGGTCCCCTCGTCACGGACATCGCGCCCGGCTACGACCACATAACGAGCGCCATCGGGGCCGCCGTTATCGGCTGGCACGGGACCTCCATGCTCTGCTACGTGACCCCCAAGGAGCACCTCGGCCTCCCGAACGCAGAGGACGTGAAGCAGGGTCTCATCGCCTACCGCATCGCCGCCCACGCCGCGGACATCGCCCGCGGACGGCCCGGAGCGCGCGATTGGGATGACGAGCTCTCCCGTGCCCGCTACGCATTCGACTGGAGGCGTCAGTTCGAGCTCGCCCTCGACCCGGAGACCGCGCAGGCCATGCACGACGAGACGCTACCAGACGACTACTTCAAGACGGCGGAGTTCTGCTCGATGTGCGGCCCCAAGTTCTGCCCGATGCACAACTTCCGAGACGTGGACTGGAGCGCCCTCAAGAAGGTCGCCGACCGTCTGCCCGCCGGTAGCTAGAGATGTCCGAAGCAAATGCCGGGAGGAGCGCTCCGGCGCTCCTCCCGGATGGCGAGTTCCCATCGGAAGCCAAGAACGGCGTCTACGCCGCGATCTTCGGCCGCCGCGACATCCGGGCCTTCCGGCCAGACCCTATCCCCGACGAAACTCTCGCCCGCATCCTCACCGCCGCCCACCATGCTCCCTCCGTCGGATTCATGCAACCCTGGGACTTTATCCTCATCCGCGATAAAGAGACCCGCAGGCGCGTCAAGGACCTCTCCGACCGTGAGCGACGGGCTGCCGCATGTTTCTTCGAAGAGCCTCGCCGCTCCAAATACCTCTCGATGAAGCTCGAAGGTATCCTGGACGCTCCGTTGAATCTTTGCGTGACCTGCGATCCCACCCGCGGCGGCCCACAGGTCTTGGGACGCAACAGCATCCCCGAGACCGACGTCTACAGCACCTGCCTCGCCGTCCAGAACCTCTGGCTCGCCGCCCGCGCGGAGGGGGTTGGGGTCGGCTGGGTGAGCATCCTCCGGAACGCCGAGCTGCGAGAGATCCTCGGCATACCCCACCACGTCATCCCCGTCGCTTACCTGTGCGTGGGCTACCCGAGAGACGGGTTTCCCGATGAACCTGTGCTCCAGACGAACGGTTGGCGCAAGCGTCTCCCGCTCGACTCTCTGGTGCGCCGCGAAGCCTGGGACGCAGATTTGGACCGGCCGCCGGGGAATCCGTAAAAAGATATGTATACACGAACGCGAGCAAGGCGACAGAAACGGGTCTTCGGCAAAGGCTATTCTCGGTGGTGAGATGAACGAAGATTTGGTGGACGTGGCGTTCGCACCCCCTGCCTCGGGCAGGGACGGCGCGAGGAGAGTAGGACCACTGACAACCTCCTCGGCGCATCGGGCGCGTAGCGCTCCAGAGCCGCCGGGGCTAGAAGAGGAGAGAGTATGAATACAGCAGTGATGACGAGGGCTGCCTTGATGGCTGCGGTAATGGCGGTGGCGGCCCAGATCTCGGTGCCTTTGCCCTTCACCCCTGTTCCGTTCACGATGGGAGTGGTGGCACTGATCCTCTCGGGTCTGCTGCTCGGACCGCGTTACGGGGCTCTGGCACTGGCGATCTACCTGCTCATCGGAGCGGTGGGCGTACCGGTCTTCGCCAATTTCTCCGGCGGACTGGGGCACATACTTGGTCCCACGGGCGGCTACCTCATCTCATACCCGTTCGCGGCTACCATCGCCGGGCTCGCCGCCGGACCAATTCATTGCTCCTCGCGCGGGCGCGGCATGGTTTTTGGCACGTTGTGGGGTTTTCTGGCGCTTGCGGTGATCTACGCGCTTGGGGTCCTCTGGCTCTCGGTACAGTCGCAGCTACCCATCGGGGTCGCCGTTGCCCAGGGGGAGTACTGCCCTTCGTGCTGTTCGACCTGATCAAGGTGGTCCTCGCTGCGACAATAGCGATCGCCGTCGCGCCACAGACCTCCGCCGTGCATGCAACGAGTAGGTCGTAGAGCGGCGGCCAGCGGGATGAGTATCGGATGGCGCGGGGAGGCGGCTCCTGCTGACACGTAACTTCTGCATACACCTCATAACCGACCGCAAGACGGTGCGCGGAGACCTGATCGAAGTGGTTCGCGCCGCCCTGCGCGGCGGGGTGGACCGGGTGCAGATCCGGGAAAAGGATGGTCCGGCCCGCAATCTTTACGAGACTGTCCTTCGGATTATCCCCGCCGCGCAGGGGACCGGGGCTGGAGTACTGGTGAACGACCGGGTGGACGTGGCGCTCGCCACCGGCGCGGACGGTGTCCACCTCGCCGCCAAGAGCCTGCCGCCCTACGTGGCCCGCGAGCTCGTCGGGGAGCGTAAGGTCGTGGGCGTCTCGGTCCACGGCCTCGATGAAGCCCTCCACGCCGCCTGGGAGGGCGCGGACTACGTCACCTTCGGCCACGTCTACCCCACTGCCTCCAAGCCGGGGTTGCCGCCGCGCGGGCTGCGGGAGCTGGCAGAGGTCGTCGAGTCGGTAGAGGTGCCGGTCTTGGCCATCGGCGGGATCGACCGCTCCAACGTCGTCGAGGTCCTGAGGACGGGCGCGAGCGGCGTCTGCGTCGTCTCGGCGATCCTGGCCGCGCCGGACCCGGAGAAGGCGGCTCGCGAGCTGCGCGAAGAGATCGACGGCTCGGGACTGCACCCGAAGCATCCCTTCAACGAAACCGGAGCGAAAGGAGCGAGATGAACGTGACCGTCAACCAAGAACCGGTGGAGATAGGGGCTCAGGAGCCCACGATCCGGGAACTGCTCGCCGAACGCGGCGTTCCCGATGAGGGCGTGGTCGTGGCGATAGGCGGGGACGTGGTGCCCCGCGGCGAGTGGGACGAACTTACGGTGAAGGAGGGAGACGAAGTGGAGATAGTGCACGCCGTCGCCGGCGGGAGCGGCGAGGACATCCTGGAGATAGCCGGGGAGACCTTCTCCTCGCGCCTCTTCCTGGGGACCGGCAAGTACCCCGACGCGCAGACCATGAACGCGGCGCTCGAAGCCTCCGGCACCGCGTTGGTCACCGTGGCGATAAGGTACATGGACCTCTCCGGCGACGAAGACGGCTCGATCCTGCATCAGCTCGACCTCTCGCGCTACCGGCTGCTGCCCAACACGGCCGGAGCGACCACGGCCGAGCAGGCGATTCGGATGGCCCGTCTCGCGCGCGAGGCCACCGGCACGAACTGGCTCAAGCTGGAGGTCATAGGCGATGAGGCCACCCTCTGGCCTGACACCGCCGCGACCGTCGAGGCCACGAAGGTCCTGGTGGAAGAGGGCTTCGTCGTCCTGCCCTACACCAGCCCGGACCTCGTCTCTGCCATACGGCTGGAGGAGGCCGGGGCGTCGACGGTGATGCCCCTCGCCTCGCCCATCGGGAGCGGGCAGGGCATGGTGGACTGGACCGGGATCGGTCGGATCGTCGAGCGCATCTCGGTGCCCGTGGTGGTCGACGCCGGGATCGGGGTCCCTTCCGATGCGGCGATGGCGATGGAGCTCGGCGCCGACGCCGTCCTCGTGAACACCGCCGTGGCCCGCGCCGAGGACCCGGTCCGCATGGCCCGCGCGATGAGACTCGGCACGGAGGCCGGCAGGCTTGCGTATCTCGCCGGCCGGATGCCGGTGAGCGCCGCCGCCCGCCCGTCGAGCCCCACCCGCGGCGTCCCGGCGGCGAGCACTTCCTAGCGTGAGCCACACAGTGGACGTAGCCGTGGTGGGCGGCGGGGTGATCGGATGCTCCGTCGCCTACCACGCCGCCCGGCGCGGGGCGAGCGTGGTGCTGCTGGAGGCCGGGGAGATCGGCGCAGGCGCCTCCGGGGCCGCCGCCGGGATGCTCGCGGCCCAGGCCGAGGCGCACGATCCCGGCCCTTTGCTGGACCTGCTGTTGGCGGGACGCGAAGCGCACCGATCCTTCGAGCAGAAGATCCGGGAGGCGACCGGCCTGGATCCCGAGTACGTTTGGGAAGGGACGCTGCGCGTCGCCACGGACGAGCAGTCGCGCGAACGCCTGCGGACGAACCACCTCTGGCAGAAGGAGCAGGGGCTTACCACCCGGTGGCTGGAGGGCGACGAGGCCCGCGAGCTGGAGCCCGCCCTCTTCCCGGAGACGGTCGCCGCGCTCCACCTCCCCGAAGACGGTCAGGTCAACTCGCCCCGCCTCGTGCGGACGCTGGCGCTTGCCGCCGTGCGGGAAGGGGCACGGATCGAGGAGTACGCGCGAGCGGTCGGGCTCGGGGTGGAAGGCTCGCGCGTGACGGGGGTGCGGACGCCGGAGGGCGAGGTGGCGGCCGGGTGCGTCGTGCTCGCGAGCGGCGAAGGCAGCGCGGCGCTGGCCGGGGGCATCGGCGTCCGGGTGCCGGTGCGCCCGGTGAAGGGCCAGATCCTCTCGGTCGTCCCCCGCTACCTGCCCGTAAAGTCCAACGTCTGGGGAGGGCGGTGCTACATGGTCCCGAAGAGGGACGGGCGGGTCGTGATCGGGGCCACCGTCGAGCCCGGAGAGCGCGACCCGCGCCCGACCCTCGGCGGGCTGGCCGCTCTCTCCGGCGCGGCGGTCGACCTCGTACCGGAGCTCTCCGGCGCGGCCTTCGCCACGGCCTGGGGAGGGCTCAGGCCCGGCACGCCCGATGGGCTCCCGATCATCGGTCCCGTAGAAGAGCGAGATGCGCTACTCGTCGCCACCGGACACTACCGCAACGGGGTGCTGCTCGCCCCGATCACCGGCGAAGCCATAGCCGCGCTCGCGCTCGGGGAGGAACCGCCCCTCGACCTCTCGCCGTTCCTTCCCGGCAGGTTCGCGGAGGTGACCAGCAGGTGATCCGGCTCCCGGAGGGCGTGCTACGGGAGATCCTGTCCCACGCCCGCATGGAGTCGCCAAGTGAAGTCTGCGGCTGGCTCGCCGGCCGGGGCGGCGAGGTCGTTCGCGCCCTCCCGGTTCCCAACGCCGCCGAAGACCCGCAGACCCGCTTTACGATGGAGCCGCGGGCCCAGATGTCCGCCATGCGCGATATACGGGAGTCGAAACTCGAGATCACCGGCACCTACCACTCGCACCCGAGGACCGCCGCCGTCCCCTCGGCCCGCGACCGGGAACTCGCCGCCTACCCGGATGCCGGGCACCTGATCTTGTCCCTGGCAACCCTGGAACCGGAGGTTCGTTGCTACCGCATCACAGCGGAAGGGATCTCACCTCTCGAGCTGACCGTCCAACAGACTCCCACGGGGGTCGACTCTCAACACCCTCCCCCATATTGTCAGGCTTTGTGACCTGTGCGATACTGAATGTAGTCGTTTGTTACAAGAAGCGTGCTTTGTAACAAATTGTTGTGGCAAGCTCTCCGGCTGCTGTTACAAGGAGGCGTAGATGCGGGTTGTAGAGGCGGGGTTGGATCTTTTTCGGGAGATCGAGCGCCTCAAGGAGAAGATAAACGCGGTCGTCCTGGCTCACTATTATCAGGAGCCGGACGTACAGGACGTGGCGGACTTCATCGGGGATTCGCTGGCGCTGGCGCGAAAGGCGCAGGAGACGGACGCGGAGGTGATCGTCTTTTGCGGGGTGCACTTTATGGCGGAGACGGCCAAGATCCTCAACCCCGAGAAGAAGGTCGTGCTACCGGACCTCGAAGCGGGCTGCTCGCTCTCCGACAGCTGCCCGGTGGACGCGTTTCGGGAGTTTATCGAGCGGCATCCGGGACACGCGGTCGTCTCCTACATCAACACCTCGGCGGCGGTCAAGGCTCTCTCGGACGTCATCTGTACCTCGTCCAACGCCGAGAAGGTCATCGGAAGCATCTCCGAAGACGTGCCGATCATCTTCGGTCCCGACAGGCATCTCGGGCGCTACGTGGCCGAGAAAACAGGCAGAGAGATGGTCCTGTGGCCGGGGACCTGCATGGTGCACATCCAGTTCTCGGAGCGCAGGATCCGGAAGCTAAAGGTGCGCTACCCGGAGGCCGAGATCCTGGCGCATCCGGAGTGTGAGGAGCGGGTCCTGAGGCTCGCGGACCACGTCGGGAGCACCTCGTCGCTGCTTTCGAGGGTGGAGGAGAGCCCCGCGAGAGAGTTCATCGTGGCGACGGAGCCCGGGATCATCCACCAGATGCAGAAGCTCGCCCCGGAGAAGAGGTTCCTGCGGGCGCCGGGCGAGGGTCCGGCGTGCGAGGCGTGCAGCGAGTGCCCGCACATGCGCCGCAACACCCTGGAGAAGCTGCTGCAGTGCATGGAGAACCTCTCGCCGGAGATAGAGATCGAAGAAGAGCTGAGGCTCCGGGCTCTGAGGCCCATAGAGCGGATGCTGGAGCTTTAGCCCGGTGGAGGGAACGGGCGTGAATGCACCGCCGGATCTGCCCGTACTCGTCCGTCGTTTCCTCGCCGAAGACCTCGGCCGTGGAGATATCACCTCCGAGACGACGGTAGATAGGAGTGCGCGAGCTTCGGGCCGCTTCGTGGCGCGCGAGGTGCTGGTCGTCTCGGGACTCGAAGCCGCGCGAGCGGTGTTTGGTGAAGTGGATTCAGAGGTCCGCTTCACCGCGCTCGTGGATGAGGGCGAGACCGCGCGGGAGAAGGTCGTACTGGCCCAGGTCGAGGGTCCGGCGCGGTCGATACTCGCCGCCGAGCGGGTGGCGCTCAACCTCCTGATGCGTCTCTGCGGGGTAGCCACGCTCACCAGGCGCTACGTGGAGGCCGTTGAGGGTACGGGAGCGGCCATCACCGACACCCGCAAGACCACGCCGGGCTTGAGGGCGCTCGAGAAGGCCGCCGTGCGGGCCGGCGGCGGCACCAACCACCGCTCCGGCCTCGACGACGGCGTTCTCATCAAGGACAACCACCTCACGCTCGCGGGCGGCGTGACGGAAGCCGTCCGCAGGGCCCGGACGGGGGTGCCGCACCTTCTGAAGGTGGAGGTGGAGGTCGAAGATCTAGAGCAGCTCCGGGAAGCTCTGGATACCGGGGCCGACGCGATTCTGCTGGACAACATGACGCCGGAGGAGGTGCGCTCGGCGGTAGAGCTGGTGCGCAGGAGAGATCCCGGGGTCCTGATCGAGGTCTCCGGCGGCATCGACCTGGAGACCGTGCGGAGCTACGCCGGGGCCGGGCCGGACCTGATCTCGGTGGGTGCTCTGACGCACTCAGCTCCGGCGGCGGACATTGCTTTAGAGGTCGAGCCGTGCTAGAGACGGACGTGGTGGTCGTCGGCGGGGGGATCGCGGGCAGCGCCGCCGCGCTCGCCGCCGCCCGCAAAGGAGCGGAGGTGTTGCTCCTGACCAAGCTCCCGGACCCCGAGGAGACGAACACCCGCCACGCCCAAGGCGGAATCATCTACACCGGTCCCGGCGACTCACCTGAGTTGCTCGTGGAGGACATCCTGGAAGCCGGGGACGGGACCGGTGACCCGGACGCCGCCCATCTGCTCGCCACGGAAGGGCCACCATTGGTCCAGAAGCTCCTGATCGAAGAGCTCGGGGTCCCGTTCGACCGGGACGGAAACGGAGAGCTCCGCCTCACCCGCGAGGCGGCGCACTCGGTGTCGCGTATCATCCACCACGGGGATACGACGGGGGCGGAGATCCAGCACGCCCTTGCCCGCGCGGTGCGGGACGAGAGAGGCGTGAGTGTGCTGCCGGGAGCGAGGGCCCTGGATCTGATGACGAGCGGCTGCCGGTGCGTCGGCGTACACGTCTCTCACCGGGGCGAGGTCGCGACCCTCGCGGGCCGCCGCGGCGTGGTGCTCGCGACAGGCGGCCTCGGAGCCCTGTACGAGCACACGACCAACCCTCCGGGCGCCACCGGCGACGGCGTGGCGCTCGCGTTGCGCGCCGGGGCGCGGGTCAGAGACCTCCACTACGTGCAGTTCCACCCGACCGCCCTCTACTCGCCCGGCGAAGAACCGTTCCTCATCTCCGAGGTCGTACGCGGGGAGGGCGGCGTGCTCCTGGACCAGGACGGCAGGGAGTTCGTGGACCACCCCCTCGGCTCCCTCGCCGCGCGCGACGTGGTCGCGCGCGAGGTCCGGGCGATGATGGACCGCACCGGCTCCCCTTGTGTCTACCTGGACATCACTCACCGCCCGGCGAACTGGCTAAAGAGCCGTTTCCCTGTCATCTACGCCCGCTGTCTCGAGAGCGGGATAGACATGGCCTCCCGTCCTATCCCCGTGGTCCCCGTGGCCCATTACGCCTGCGGTGGTGTCGCGGCGGACACTCGCGGCCGCACGAGTGTGCGGGGCCTCTGGGCGGCCGGGGAGGTCGCCGGGACCGGGCTGCACGGGGCCAACCGACTCGCCTCGACCTCGCTACTCGAAGGATTGGTGTGGGGCTGGAGAGCGGGCGAAGACGCCGGTCCGGAGCCCGTGGCCGTCGCGGACGCGAACCAAGCAGCCCCGCCGGAGCAAGTTCTCGTACGGGCTCCGGAGCTGGCGTGGCGGCATCTCAGGGGCATCATGTGGGAGCGAGCCGGGATCGTCCGGAGCGGAGAGGGCCTCGTCCGGGGCCTGGAGGAGCTTGCGGCCCTCAAACGGGAGTACGGAAGGTCGGATCTCGGCGGGCCGCTCCTCGTCGCCCGGATGATCCTGGAGAGCGCTTTAGCCGACACTCAGAGCAGGGGCTCTCACTACCGGCTGGACGCGAGGCCGGAGCGGAGAAGGAGGATCGTATAGATGCCCGTTATCTACCTGGACAATAACGCTACCACTCCGCTCGACGAGCGGGTCCTCGAAGCCATGCTGCCCTACCTCAGGGAACACTTCGGCAACCCCTCCTCTAGCACCCACGCCTACGGCTGGACCGCCGGAGCCGCCGTGGACGTGGCCCGCGAAGAGCTCGCCGCAGCGATAGGCGCTTCGCCGGAGGAGGTCTTCTTCACCAGCGGCGCGACCGAAGCGGACAACTGGGCCCTTCTGGGCGTACTCCGTCCCGGAGAGCACCTGGTGACCGCCGCCACGGAGCATGAGGCCATCCGCGAGACGGCGCACTATCTCGAGCAGTGCGGCGTGAGGGTCACCGTCCTACCGGTGGATCGGTTCGGTGTCGTGGCCCCAGAGACGTTACGAGAGGCCATAACCTCTGAGACAACGCTCGTCTCCATCATGCTCGCCAATAACGAGACCGGCACGCTGAACCCTGTAGCCGAGCTGGCGGAGGTCGCGCACGAGGCCGGCGTCCCGTTCCACACCGACGCCGCGCAGGCTCTCGGCAAGGTCTCGATAGACGTGGAGAAGCTCAGCATGGATCTCATGAGCTTCTCCGCCCACAAATGCTACGGGCCCAAGGGCATTGGAGCTCTCTACGTCCGGCGGAGACCCCGGCGCGACGTCCGGCGGGTGCGTCCCGCGCCCCTCCTCCATGGAGGCGGTCAGGAGCGGGGCCTGAGGAGCGGGACGCTCAACGTTCCTGGCATCGTCGGCTTCGGTCGGGCCGCAGCCCTGGCCGCGGATGCGCTGCCGGAGGAGCCCGAGAGGATAGCGACGTTGCGGGACAAACTCCGGGAGGGACTCTCGGCGGGCGTGCCGGATGTGCGCCTCAACGGACATCCCGCCGAGAGGCTGCCGAACACCCTGAACGTCTCCTTCCCCGGTGTGAGGGCCGTGGATCTGCTGGCTGCTCTGGCGGATGTAGCCGCCTCATCAGGCTCGGCCTGCGCCTCCTCCCGTCCGGATGCGTCGCACGTCTTGCGTGCGATGGGCTTGGAAGAAGAGCGCGCGCTATCCTCCGTCCGGTTCAGCCTGGGCCGGTTCACCACACTAAAGGAGGTGGAACGCGCTGTGGAGCTGGTAGCGGATGCGGTGAGAGAATTCGGAGCCTCGTTCGTCGGGATGGAGCAGCCATGATGGACTCCTTCACGAAGCTCC
>JADDPU010000456.1:13763-15280 GCA_016781725.1 Rubrobacter sp.
TTCGTCGGGATGGAGCAGCCATGATGGACTCCTTCACGAAGCTCCCGCGAGACGCCAAAGAAACGGGCGATAAGCTCGTCATGGTCTCCCTCTACGACGCTCTGAGCGCCGCGCTGTCCTGCGACGCCGGGGGGGACATGATCCTCGTCGGCGACTCCCTGGGTAACGCCGTCCTCGGGTACGAAAATCCCTTGCGGGTCACCGATGGACGACATGCTGTTGCGTCACACGGAGGCATTGCCGCAGGCTGCGCTCCTCCGTGGCGCCCGGCGGCCATGCCTCTGCCATTCGCCCCTCCTGCTCTTCCTTTCGGGATCTGCACAAGTCTAACGCCCTGCCTGGAAGAGCGTTGTGGTTACTGTGCAGCGTAACTTGCGCACCGTTTGCACCTTCCGCACCAATCGTACCGGAATGGTAGTATCGGGTTTGTGAGACGCGCGTCGGTGACCATAACGGACGATCTGGAGAAGGCGCTGGAGGCTTACAGGTGGGACCAGGACATCCCGCCGAGGCTGGTGGACGTGATGCAGGCGGCCTTGAGGGAGTACCTGGCCGGACGAGGTTACCTGCTGCCATCATCGGATCGACCTCGGCGCAAGCCCAGGGGAGTGCCCCGGGAGCGGGCGGTGAGGATCAAGCGGGAGGACAATCTGTCCTCGGCGGTGATCGAGGACCGCCGCTGAGACGGGTTCCCGCCGTACTTGATCCTGTACCTTGACACCAGCGCCCTGGTGAAACTCTACGCCGTAGAGGAGGGACGCGAGGTGGTCGAGCGAGGGGTGGAGGAGGCGGAGTTGGTTGCTACCTCCGTCGTCGCCTACGCCGAGGCTCGCGCGGCACCGACGGGAAGGCGTCTTTTCCGCAGAGGAGCACCGGGACGCCGTCGAGGCGCTGGACGAAGACTGGGAGACCTTCGAGAAGCCGGAGGTGACCGAGGGCGTCGCCCGCGCAGCCGGTGGTCTGGCGGAGGAGCACGAGCTGCGCGGCTTTGACGCGATACACCTGGCCTCCGCCCTTCTGATACGCACCGCGTCATCGGGGCAAGGAGACGAGGAGGCCGAAGGCGCTGTGCACTTCCTGGGTTTCGACTCCAACCTGACGAAAGCGGCCAAGAAGGTCATGAGGGTGTATGAACCGGGCGAGACACCAGATAGTAGGAACCAGAGTGATAAAGGATGATCTGTAGCGAAAGGAAGTATAAGCCCTGGAGCGTCTCGGGCAGGACGAGGAGATTATCGCCCTTCAGAAGGAGAAGCTCGAAGAGCTGGGTCTCTCCGAGGAGGACATACGCCGGGCTCTGGAGCCGATGCTTTCGTTTCGCGCACGCTCGAAGAAGAGGTAAAGTGGTACGAGAGGGTGCGCCGGCGGGACTTCGGGGCACCCGCAACCAGAGCGCCGTGGCACCCTGCTCATAGCCTTGAGGATCGCTAACGGGTTGAGTCAGAGGGAGCTGGCCGAGAGGCCGGGTGTGAGCGAGGCGCAGGTCTCGTGTGACGAGCGCAGTGAGTACCACGGGA
>JADDPU010000308.1 GCA_016781725.1 Rubrobacter sp.
AAGAGCTCGACCGCTCCTTCGAGCAGAACAGCGAGTTCGTCGGCCCCCTTCACGGCATACCCGTCCTGGTGAAGGACCAGGCCGAGACCGCCGGCATCCGGACCACGTTCGGCTCGGTTGCCTTTGAGGACTACGTGCCGGAGGAGGACGCCACCGCGGTAAGGAGACTAAAGGAAGCCGGAGCGGTGATCTTGGCAAAGACCAACCTCCCCGACTTCGCGACCTCCTGGTTCGCCTACTCCTCTGCCGGGGGAGAAACGAAGAATCCGTACGACTTGGACCGGGACCCCGGCGGCTCTAGCAGCGGCACGGGGGCTGCGGTCGCGGCGAACCTCGGGGCCGTGGGTATAGGGGAGGACACCGGTGGTTCGATCCGTGTGCCTTCCTCTTTCGACAACCTTGTCGGGGTGAGGGTTACGACCGGCCTCATAAGCCGCAAGGGGTTGTCCCCGCTGGTCGTCTTCCAAGACACCGCGGGCCCCATGACGCGCACTGTCAAGGACGCCGCAATCTTGCTGGATGTGCTGGTGGGCTACGACCCGGAGGATCCGTTCACAGCGGCTGCCACGCTCGCCAGGGACGCCGGTAGCTACGCGGACGGCCTCACGGAAGGCAGCTTGAGGGGGGCAAGGATAGGAGTAGTACGCGAGGCGTTCGGCCCGGACGACGATCCGGACTCTTCTCAGGTAAACAGGGTCGTCGAGGGAGCTTTAGAGGCCATGCGGCGAGCGGGAGCGGAGATAGTAGACCCTACCGGCGTGCCCGACCTGCAGCACTTCATAGGAGTTACCTCCCTCTACCTCTCCCAGTCCCGCTACGACATAGACAAGTTCCTCTCAGAGAGGCCGGGATCGCACACTGTGGGAGGACTCTACGACTCCAAGCGCTTCCACCCACGCCTCGACCTCTTCATGGCCATTGCCGAGGAGGCCCCCGAAGATCCAGAGGAAGATCCCAATTACTACAGGGGACTCGCCGCCAGGGAAGAGTTCCGCCGGGCCATCCTGAACGTCATGGCGTCGCAAGGTCTCGACGCGCTCGTCTACCCGAACTCACAGGTGCTCCCACCCACGAGAGAAGAGCTAGACGACTGGAAATGGAC
>JADDPU010000362.1 GCA_016781725.1 Rubrobacter sp.
CACGACGAGTGGGACTCCCTCAGGCTGAGTCGAGGTACGTGCTCTAGGCTGCCGCGCCGCGCAGGACCATGCCGAACTCTCCGCTACCGAGCATCCGCTCGGCCTCGCGCTGCAACTGCCTGACCCGCTCCCTGGAGATCCCAAGCTCGTCGCTGAGCTGGGCCAGGGTAGCGGTGTCGCGGTTGCCCAGCCCGTAGCGCCTCACCAAGACGTGCCTGTGCCGCTCGGGCAGCCGCTCGACGGCCTCCCTGAGCCCGTCCACCTCGATCTCCCCGATCACAACGCCGGCGACCTCCGAGGCGCGCTCGTCCTCGATGAGCTCGCCGAGCTCCGAGCCGTCCCCGTCCGAAGAGAGGGTCTGGTTGAGGCTCGTGGCGTCGGGCATGGCGCTCTTGACGTCGAGCACCTCGCCTACCGTCCACTCGAGCCGGGCGGCGACCTCCTCGTCGGTAGGCTCGCGGGTCAGCTCGGTGGAGAGCTCGTTGTAGGCGCGGGCCATCTTGCGGATCTTGTCGCCCATGTGGACCGGGACGCGAATGGTGCGGCCCTTGTCGGCCACGGCCCGCTGGACCGCCTGCCTTATCCACCAGGTAGCATAGGTCGAGAACCTCCAGCCGCGGTCGGGGTCGAACTTCTCGACTGCCCGCATGAGCCCTACGTTTCCCTCCTGGATGAGGTCCTCGAAGGGCAGCCCCATTCCGCGATACCTCTTGGCGACGCTCACGACGAGCCTCAGGTTCTTCTCGACAAGCCTCTTGCGAGCCCGCTCGTCACCAGCCTCGGCCCTCTTGCTCAGGTCTATCTCCTCGCGGTGCGTCAGGAGGTTGCCCTTGTCGATGCGGGCGAAGTAGCCGGGGATGAGATCCGGCGTCTCAGAAGGCCGCTCCGTACGACGCGCGCTCGTCCTCTCAATTGTTTCCATAAGATCCCTCCTCGATCCTGTGTTATAACCTCGCCCGAACCGCACTGCCCCGCCCCCCGGGCGCAGCCGGGCCGAGACGCTCCGCGCGGGTATCGCCCTTCGGTGACTCGAAGTTGTTTGAGTGCGGTGATCCAGGCTTTTTATTGATTTTTGCCGAACT
>JADDPU010000181.1 GCA_016781725.1 Rubrobacter sp.
CTCTAAGCTTGCGTTTTAAGCCTGCAGGCAGGTAGGTGATGCGGAAAGTTGTCGGCGAGTGCATGATGGTCGCATCATGGAACCTTCCGATGCTCTCCAAACCTTCCGCCACTCGTTCTACGGATGTCTCCACCGCAGGGGCGACGCCCTCTTCGAACTCACCGACGCCATCCTCGCCGCGGACGGCACCGCCCCTTCTCCTGCTCATCTGAGCCTCCAGGCGTCGCATCGTCGCGGATGGGGCAGCCTCTACGCCGCGTTGGACCGAGGACGGATCGACGCCGAATCTTTGCGGAACCTGCTTGCCCGCCATCCACTCGCTTCGGGCGACGAGGATGAGGTGCCCGTCTACGCCGTGGACACGAGCGTGTGGCCTCGATGCGACGCGGAATGCAGCCCTCAGCGCGGATACTACTACCATCCGTCCCGACACTCGGCCGGACAGCCCATCGTGGCCGGGTGGGCCTACCAGTTCGTTGCCCGGCTGGGCTTCGTCCGCGAGAGCTGGACCGCCCCGGTATGCGTGGTCCGAGTACGTCCGGATCAGGAAGCGAACGCGGTAGCCACCGAGCAGGTTGAGGCCTTGCTTGGTCGGCTCGAAGAAGGAGAGGCCATCCCCCTGTTCGTCTTCGACGCCGGCTACGATCCCGTCAAGCTGCAGCGAGCATTGGAGGGGAGGGCGTGCCAGATCCTTGTCCGCTTGCGGGCGGGGCGTCGCTTCTACGGCGACCCCGGCCTGTGCGATCCGCCAGCGCATGTCGGACGCCCACGTCGCCACGGACCGAAGATGAAGTGCTCAGATCCTATGAGTTGGCCCAAGCCCTCCGCCGAGCACGTGTGCGAAGATGCCGGTCACGGGACGGTGCGCGTCAGGGCCTGGGCGAAGATGCACCCGAAGGTCCAGAACCACGAGGGGCGGGGTACTCGGCGACCCCTTCCCATCGCGGTCGGCACGCTCATCCTGGTCGAGGTCGAGCGGTTGCCACGGGGCGAGAGGCGGCGCGAGCCGCGGGTTTTGTGGCTGTGGTGGCACGGACCGGAGGGAACCGAGCCGGATCTGGAGCTCATCTGGCGCTCCTACGTCAGGCGCTTTGAC
>JADDPU010000579.1 GCA_016781725.1 Rubrobacter sp.
CCCTGGTCTCGCGGAAGATGCCGGCCACCAACGCGCCAGACGCGAACGTTAGCACCCCCACGGAGCCTATGGCCCATGAGAGCCCGAAGAGGTCGGCGACGACCCCCGCGGAGAGGGCCCCCACCGCGTAGCCCATGTCCCTCCAGAAGCGGTAGACGCTCAGGGAGCGCGCCCGCCAGGAGGGGTGCGAGGCGTCCGAGACGGCGGCGATGAGGGCGGGGTAGACCATGGCGGTACCCAGCCCCAGCAACATGCTCCCTAGCAGCCACCACCCGAAGCTCCGGCCCAGCACGGTGACGAAGAGCGCGCCCGACTGGACCCACATGCCGCCGACGATGAGCCCCCTGCGGCCCCACCGATCGCTCAAGGGGCCTGTTGCGACCTGCAGTAGGCCCCAGACCGCGGGGTAGACGGCCTTCAGGATGCCTATGCGCCCCACCCCGAGCCCGAAGGAGGCGAAGAACAGGGGGAAGACGCCCCAGCTCATGCCGTCGTTGAGGTTGTTCACCAGCCCGGCCTGCGAGCAGGCGAAGAGGTTGCGGTCCTTGAAGGAGGTCCTGGAGAAGACCTCGCGGAAACCCAACGGGCTCGGCTCCGGCGGGTGCGACTCCATCTCCAGCCGGACGTGTCCTCCGGTGTCGCGCACCAGGAAGGCGGAGACGAAGAGCCCCAGCGCCACGTAGGCCACCCCGAGGTAGAAGGGCTCGGGCCTGAGGCCGTAGGCCGAGGCGAGGTAGCCCGTTGCCAGGGCCGTAGCCCCCACCGCCAGGTAGCCGGCGAACTCGTTGAGGCCCACCGCGAGGCCCCGGCCCCTCGGCCCCACGAGGTCTATCTTCATAAGGACCGTCATGGACCAGGCGAGTCCCTGGTTGACCCCGAGCAGGACGTTGGCCGCCACGATCCACCCCCACGAGGGGGCGAGCATGATCATGAACGGCACGGGCACTCCGACGAGCCACCCCGCGAGGAGCACCTTCTTCCTTCCGAAGCTGTCGGCGAGCACCCCCGAGACGAGGTTGGAGCACGCCTTCACCACCCCGAAGGAGACGATAAACGAGAAGATGGCCGTCCTGACGACGAGGCCGAACTCCT
>JADDPU010000177.1 GCA_016781725.1 Rubrobacter sp.
CCCTCGGCGGGTGGACGACGTAGACGACCCGCCCCTGTATCTTCGCGTCGTCCGCGGGCACCACGAGGTCCTCGTGGTCGCCGTTCTCGGGGCGGAGCCGCAGGAGATCTCCTGTGGCCCCGTTCCTTTCGCGGTAGAGGCGCTTCACGGTTACCTCTTCCCCGTTGCCTATGAGGGCGACGACGACGGTGCCGTCCGGTGGGTCTTCGTCCTCCTCCACGACCAGCAGGTCCCCGTCGGCGATGTGCGCCCCGATCATGGACTGCCCCACAACCCGCAGCAGGAAGCGCCGCCTGCCCGAGCGGGAGCCGAGCAACTCCGCGGCCAGCGAGTACGCCTCGTCCCCGACCGCCACCGCCTCGAGCCCGCGGCCCGCGGCGATCCTACCCAGAAGCGGCATCTCCCCCACGGCCTCCCAGCCCTTTCCGGTGAGCCTTACGCCCCGAGCCCGCCGCGCGGAGCCTTCTCTCTCGACATAACCGGCCTCCTCCAGCTTCTTGAGGTGCTTGTACGCCGTCTGGGAGCTCTTGAGGCCCACGGCCTCCCCCACCTCGCGCACCGTCGGCGGCCCCTCTCCCCTCGCGGCCCCGCGGGCCAGGTGCCGGAGCATCTCCATCCGTAGCTTCCAGTTCTCCGGGACCACCTTGCACCTCCTGAGCTGGCCGCCCTGCAGGGACACTCTATCGGAGATCCTACTAGACTGCAAACTATTGTTTGTGGTAGCGTGATAAGGGTAACGAGAGAGCAGGAGCGCCCCCACCCCGGGCCCCGGAGATCGAGCGGCCGCCAAGCAGAGCGATCTCCTGGGGGTTCGTAGGAGGCGAGGGCGCCCGCCCCCCGGATTATATCCGGCGGGACGGGCTTCCCCACCCTCCTTTGTCCGGGGAGGGGCCTCCCCGTGGAGAGGGAGGAAGCCTATGGAGACGAGCGTCTCGGAGATACACAGCTATCCCTTGCGGCCAGAGGGCTTCGAGGAGCCTTTGTTCCCCACCCGCGAGTCCAGGCTCGAGGTCGCGGATCACCTGCTGCGGGCACCCTGGCTCTCGCGGGCGTCGGAGCTCGAAGGCGGCAACGCCTCCGGGCAGGCGGCGCACGTCAGGCGGGAGCCGGTCGAGGTAGAGGGCCGCCACGGGCGGGTGCGGATCGCCTGGTCATCCGGGCGGAGGCGGTGCCGCAAAGAGCGTAGGGTCGTCGAGGTCCTCTGCCGCTGGCGGGAGGTGGCTGCCTGGTGGGACGAGGAGCGGGCGACGGACAGGGTAGTGGTGAGGGCGCTCCTCTCGGACGGGGCTGTCGTTGACCTGGCGCGGGAGAGATCAGGTTGGTTCCTCACCGGGGTGGTGGATTGAGCGGGTCAGCCCGTGGCCCCGTCCATCTGCACGTGAGGAGCGGGTTCTCTTTCGGGTTCGGGGTGGCCACGCCCGAGGAGCTGGTCGCGGCGGCGGCGCGGATGGGGGCGGCGTCCCTCGCGCTCACTGACCGGGACGGGCTCTACGGCATCCCCCGCTTCCTGGAGGCCGCTGAAGGGGAGGGCGTCTCCCCCATCGTCGGGGTGGAGGTCTCGACGGCACACGGGCATATCGTGCTGTTGGCCGAGTCCCTGGAAGGGTACCGCTCGTTGTGCCGGCTCATCACGGGTTACAGGACCTCTTCGGAGGACCGGCGCCGTCCAGCGTGCCCGCTCGGGACGATTCTGGAGCACGCGGCGGGGTTGGTCTGCCTCACCGGGGCCGCCCCTTTCGGCCTCGTTCCGCGCCTGATCCTCGGGGGACACAGGGAAGAGGCCGCGAGGGTTCTGGGCCGTCTGCTAGAGGCCTTCGAGGGCCGCCTCTACGTCGAGCTTACAGACGACGAGACGGCCGCCGGACGGCGCAGGATGGGAAGGGTGGCGGCCTTCGCGCGGGAGGTCGGCGTGCCGGTAGTCGCCACGGGGGAGGTGGCGTACCTCTCCCCCGCCGACCACCGGCTGCACGAGGTCCTGGTCGCCGCCGCGAACCTCTCGGCGCTCCCGGGCCCGGGCTACCGGCCGACCGACCGGCTGCACCTCAGGAAGGAGAAAGAGATGCGGCGCCTGTTCGCGGACCACCCGGAGGCGCTGGCGAACGCCGCGGCGGTCGCGGAGCGGTGCGCCGGGACGGTCGCGCTCTCAGGAGAGGTCCACATGCCGGCGGCGGTTCTTCCGCCGGGCAAGACGGCCTGGAGAGCGCTGTTGGGGCTGGTCGTCGCGGGAGCCAGGCGACGCTACGGAAAGAGAGCAAAGCACGGCCCCACCACCGAGGAGATCAGGGCGCGGCTCAAGAGGGAGCTGTCGTGCATCGACTCTTTAGGTTTCGCGCCTTACTTCCTGATCGCGCACGAGGCGGCCGGGATCGCCCGCTCGAAGGGCATCCCCGTGACGGGCAGGGGAAGCGCGGCGAACAGCCTGGTCTCGTACTGTCTGGGACTGACCCAGCCCGAGCCCTTCGCCAACAGGCTCCTCTTCGAGAGGTTCCTGCACGAGGGGCGCAAAGATCCTCCGGACATAGACCTGGACTTCTGCTCGGTGAGGCGGGACGAGGTGCGCTTCGAGATGATCCGGCGCTACGGGCGCCAGGGGGTCGCGGAGGCCGCGACGGTGCAGACGATGTCGCTGCGCGGGGCGGTGAGGGTGGCCGCCCGGGCGCTCGGGCACCCTCCGCGCGAGATCGACGAGTTGTCCCGCCACGTCCCGACCCGCTTCAGGGACCGCAACCGCGTCTACGCCGGCCTCTCCGGCTGGGAGGAGGCTTTGGCGGAACCGGCGATGCGCGGCCATCCCTTGCAGGATAAGGAGGAACATCGTCTGTTGCTGGAGCTCTCGGCGGGGCTCGCAGGGCGCATCAGGGAGGCCGGCACCCACAGCGGGGGGATGGTCTTCGGGACGGCGCGGCGCCACCTCTCGGAGCTCGTCCCCCTCGAGCCCTCGGGGACGCAAGGGCTCTTGCGCTGCCAGTACGACAAGGACGACCTGGAGCGGGTGGGGTTGCCGAAGCTCGACCTTCTGGGCTTGAGGATGCACACGGCGCTCCACGCCGCGGGCATGCTCGCCTCGAGGCGCCTTGGCAGGAAGGTCGACCCTTACGACCTTCCGCCCGAGGACGCAGAGACCTACTCCCTCATAAGAACGGGCCAGAGCGCCGGGATGTTCCAGCTCGAGTCCCCGGGGCAGATGCACCTCAGCCGGCGGCTAAAGCCCAGGAGGTTTCGGGATCTCGTGGCCCAGATCTCGCTATTCAGGCCCGGCCCCGTAAGGGGGGACCTCGTCACCCCTTACGTGATGCGCAAGAACGGCAAAGAAAGATACTCGCCGATCCTGCCCGAGCTGGAGGAGGTACTGCGGCCGACCTACGGCGTGCTCGTCTTCCAGGAGCAGGTCCTCGCCGTGGCGAACGCCGTGGCGGGGTTCACCCTGGCCGAGGGGGATCTCCTCAGGCGCGCCATGACCAAGGACCGGGGACCCGGCGCGATGCGGGACCTGCGCCGGGAGTTCCTCCGGCGGGCGCAGGCCAACGGGGTGTCGCCGGAGAAAGCCGGCGAGGTCTTCTCCTGGATGGAAGGCTTCTCCGTCTACGGCTTCTCGGCGGCGCACGCGGCGTCGTTCGCGGAGCTCTCCTACGCGAGCGCGTACATGAGGCGCCACTACCCGGCAGAGTTCTTCGCCGGGGTGCTCGACTCCCAGCCCATGGGCTTCTACAGCCCGCGGCTGCTCCTGAACGAGGCGAGGAGGATCGGGCTCAAAGTGCTCCCGCCCGACGTACACCTCTCGGGTGAGGGCTTCGCGGTCGAGGAGGACGGCGCAGCGCTCCGGGTGGGCCTCCGCTACTGCAAGGGCCTCTCGGAGAGGTCCATCTCGTCCATCGTCTCCGGGCGGCGCAAGGCGCCGTTCGCCTCGGTCGCGGATCTCTACCAGAGGACGGCCGTCGAGAAGGATTCTCTGGAGAGCCTAGTCAGGGGTGGTTTCCTCGACTCTTTAGCGGAGGGGTCCGAACGGTCGCGGCTGCTCGGCAAGACCGCGACGCTGCCGAAAAAGCGGAGACGCGGGCAGCAGCCGGAGATACCCCTGCCGCACCCGGCGAGCTGGTGGGTCTCGCGGGAGAGGAGGAGCGTCGAGCACCTGCCCCTCGCCGACACGGCCAAGGAGAGGATGGAGTGGGAGGTCCTCGGTCTCAACATCCGCAGGCATCCACTCTCGCCCTACCGTGAGGCCCTCGAAGGACTCGGGGTCGTTTCGAGCCAGGAGATCAGGGGCCTCCCACACGGTACCAGGGCCCGCGCGGCCGGGCTGATCGAGTGTCTACAGAGCCCCCCTACCAAGAGCGGGCGCAGCGTCTACTTTCTGC
>JADDPU010000400.1 GCA_016781725.1 Rubrobacter sp.
GTAAATAAGGCGCGATTCGATGAGACAGGAGAAGAGCAACCTTTGCTGTGTACGGTTGGGATAGAGACGATATTCGAAGGTTTTGTGCATGCACCTCATTGTACTGAGCAGCAATCCAGGTTCATCAGCTATTCTGCAGCGGCTGCCTTGAGCCGTACTGTGGGTGAAGCAGCGTGATCCTGGTCCTCGACTTCGGCGGGCAGTACGCCCAGCTCATCGCCCGCAGGGTGCGCGAGGCCCGCGTCTACTCTGAGCTGATCCCCTACGACACCCCCATCGACGAGATAATGGCCCGCCAGCCCGAGGGCATCATCCTCTCCGGCGGCCCGAACAGCGTCTACCAGGACGGCGCCCCGCGGGTCGAAGACGGGTTCTTCGACCTCGAAGCCCCGATGCTCGGTATCTGCTACGGGATGCAGCTCATGGCGCTCGCCGAGGGCGCGGAGGTCGGGGCGGTCCAGATCCGGGAGTACGGCCGCTCGGACCTGCGCGTGAAGGGCCACGACGGCCTCTTCGCCGGCACCCCTGACCAGCAGAAGGCGTGGACGAGCCACGGCGACGCCGTCTTCTCCGTCCCCGAAGGCTTCGAGGTCACGGCCGAGACGCCCTCGGTCCCGATCATAGCCTTCGAGGAGCCCAACCGCGGCGGGGGACGCTACGGGGTGCAATTTCATCCGGAGGTGCGGCACACCGAGTACGGGATGGAGATCCTGAAGAACTTTCTCTACGAGGTGTGCGGGTGCAAGCCCGAGTGGACGCCGGTCAACATCATCACCGACGCGGTAGAGAGGATAAGGGATCAGGTCGGCGACGCGCGGGCGATCTGCGGGCTCTCGGGCGGGGTTGACTCGGCCACGGCAGCGATGCTCGTGCACCGGGCCATCGGGGAGAACCTTACGTGCGTCTTCGTGGACCACGGTCTCTTGCGCCACAAAGAGGCCGAGCAGGTGGTCGAGGCTTTCGGGCAGAACTCCGAGGTGCCCCTCGTCCACGTCGACTCCAAGGACCGCTTTCTGGACAAGCTCGCCAACGTCACCGACCCCGAGGCGAAGCGCAAGATCATCGGCGAGGAGTTTATCCGCACCTTCGAGGAGGAGGC
>JADDPU010000350.1 GCA_016781725.1 Rubrobacter sp.
CGTCCTACCCGCCGAGGTCGCGTTGGGCCGCCGTGGACCCCTGCGGGACTAGCACCTTGAGCGCGTTGTGGGCGACGGAGAAGTCTTGCGGGGTCATGGCGACGACCTCCCCGTCTATGTTGACGGGAAGCTCGGGCTCGGTCTCGAGCCGCACCCGGGAGGTCCGGTACTGGCTGACGCCCCCGCTGTGGATGAAGTCCCCGCTCTTCAGGTAGCGGGCCGCCCCCAACAGGTCGCGGTGGCGCCCGAGCTGTATGGCGTAGACGTCGAGGTTGCGGTCGTCGATACCCGAGCCCGGGGCGACGACCATCCCCCCGCCGTAGAAGCGCCCGTTGCCGACGGCGATCTGCAGGAGCCGCTCGTGCTCGACCGGCTCGTGGTCGCCGTCCGGGAAGGTCAACCGGGCGGAGAACGGCTCGTGGCTCAAAAACGCCTTGATGGCGGCCATCGGATAGGCCAGCGCCCCGGCCCGCCTCTTTATCCAGGGCGAGAGCGCCTGCGTGACGCCGACGCTCAGGCCCACTGAGGCGACGTTCACGTAGTAGTTGCTCCCGGCGAGACCGAGGTCGACGTCGACGACCTTGCCGCCGGCTATCGCCTCGCAGGCCCCTTCCACGTCGGCCGGTATCCCGAGCGTGCGCGCGAAATCGTTAGCCGTACCAAGAGGAAGCAGGCCGAGGATTACCTCGTGGTCGGCCAGAAAGTCCACTACCGAGCTTACCGAGCCGTCGCCACCGCCAAGGATCAAAAGCCCGTAACCGGAGCCTTCGCTCAACACCTCGCGCACCGTCTCGGCCAGCCGCGCCGGGTCGCGGATGGCGTAGGTGGCGCCTAGAGTGACGCCCATCTCCTGCAGCCTGTCGAGGGCCTGGAAGAACGTCCGCTCGCCGCTGCGCGAACGGGTGTTGACGATCAGGGCCGCCCTACCCCGCCCCGGACCGCCCGGGCGCGGCTCGCCAGGCTCCGAGCTCTTCAGGTTCTCTTCCTCGGGTCTCTCTCGCACCTGCCGCATCCTTCTGTGAGCCTCCGAAAGTCCGTATACGCTCCCTGCCGGGTAAAGGTTTCTACGGCCCAACTGCATGTCCCCAGGTTTTCGGCTCGTATACCATGACCCGGCAGGTCAGTCGGAGGGAGGTCGCGATGGCCGGGAGGGTCGGCTTTGTGGGGTTGGGGATCATGGGGTTGCCGATGGCCCGGAACCTCATGGCCGCGGGCTACGGGCTCGCGGTGTTCAATCGCACCCGAAGGAAGGCGGAGGAGCTGGCGGCGGGGGGCCGCGCCGAGGTGGCCGAGAGCCCGGGAGAGCTGGCGAGAGAGTGCGACGTCGTCATAACCATGTTGCCGGGCCCGCCCGAGGTTCGGGCGGTCTTCGCCGGGGAGGGAGGGTTGCTGCAAGGAGCCCGGCGGGGAACGCTGCTCGTCGACATGAGCACGAGCTCGCCGGACCTGGCCCGAGAGCTGGCCCAGGCCGCCCGGCGGCGCGGGATCGGGATGCTCGACGCGCCGGTCTCGGGGGGCGACGTCGGGGCCGAAGAGGGGACGCTCTCGATCATGGCCGGCGGCGAAGAGAAGGACTTCCAGAGGGCCAAACCCCTCTTCGAGGCGATGGGCGAGACCATCACCCACGTAGGAGAGAGCGGGGCTGGACAGCTGACGAAGGCGGCGAACCAGATCGTGGTGGCCCTCGTCATAGAGGCGGTCGCCGAGGCGCTCGTGCTCGGCTCCAAGGCTGGTGTCGCCCCGGAGAAGGTAGTCGAGGTGCTCTCCGGTGGCCTGGCGGCAAACAAAGTCATGGAGGTGAAGCGGGAGAAGCTCCTGAACCACGACTTTACCCCGGGCGGCAAGGTCGAGTCCCACCACAAAGACCTTGGGATAGCGCTCGCAGCTAGTAGGGAACACGGGGTGCCCCTCCCGGTTACGGCGGTCGTGGGCCAGATGTTCGCTGCGTTGGAGGCGAAGGGCAGGGGCGGGTGGGATCACTCAGCCCTTCTCACCCTGATCGAAGAGGGTTCCGGGCACCGTATCGGCGCCGGCGGGTAAGCGGTAGCTGTAAGCGTCTCGGGCCCGCCCACGGCGTGCAGCGATCCACCGCAGACGCACGCACGAAGAGCTCCCCTGTTACCTTTCATGTAGGGGTTTACCAGCGGTCCAGGCGGCGGGCGCCGGCTCGGAGGAGCATTCTCAGAGCTCTGAGACGATCTTCTTGGCCCGCGGTATGGCGGGGGCGCCCATGCTCAGCTCCGTCACGCCCAGGGCTACGAGCTTGGGTATCATCTCCGGGTCCCCCGCCGCCTCGCCGCACACCCCTGTGGGTATCCCCGCGGCCCGCGCGGCCTCGCAGGTCTGGCGGATCAACTCGAGGACCGCCGGATGGTCCGCGCTCTGGAGGCGGCGCAACCTCTCGTTGCCCCGGTCGGCTGCCAGGGTGTACTGGACGAGGTCGTTCGTACCGATGGAGAAGAAGGCGGACTCCTCTGCCAGCTCCGCTGCGCAGATCGCCGCCGCCGGGGTCTCGATCATCACCCCTACCTCGACCGGTCCGACCTCGGCGCCCTCTCGCTTCAGCCTCGCGCGGCAACCTTCGAGCAGCTCCTTGGCGGCCCGCAACTCCCCCACCTCGACGACCATCGGGAACATCACCTTCAGGTTCCCGTGCGACGCCGCGCGCAGGATCGCGCGCAGCTGCGGCTCGAACAGGTCCGGCGTATCCAGGCTCATGCGGATGCCCCGCCATCCGAGAAACGGGTTCTCTTCGGGCGGCTGGTCCACCCCCGGCAGATCCTTGTCCCCACCGACATCGAGCGTACGAACGATAACCGGCTTGTTCCCGAAAACCTTGGCGACGGCGCGGTAGGCCTCGTACTGCTCCTCCTCAGACGGCAGCTCGTCCCGCTCCATGAACAGGAACTCCGTCCTGAACAGCCCGACGCCCTCGGCCCCCCAGCCCAGTGCCCCCTCAGCGTCGGAGGCCGAGCCCAGGTTGGCCGCCACCTCGATGCGCCGCCCGTCGCGCGTGCGGGCCTCCAGGTGACGGTACTCATCGAGGCCGGCGCGTTCCTCGGCTAGGGCCCTCGACCTCCTCTCGAACTCGGCGACGGTCGCCCCATCGGGGTCCGTGACGGCGTAGCCCCGTGTGCCGTCAACGGCGAGCGTCGTCGCTTTCAGGGCTTCTTCCAGCGCGGGGCCTACGCCGACGACGGCGGGGATGCCCATCGAGCGGGCCATGATCGAGACGTGCGAGGTCCGCGACCCTTCGGCGGTGACGAAGCCGAGCGCCATCCCTCTGGGGATGCGGGCGGTGTCCGATGGGGCCAGGCTCCGCGCCAGGATTACCGAGGGTGTGGCCAGGGTCTCGAGCGCGGCGGATCCTTGGCCCGTGAGCTCGGCCGAGATCTGGCCTGCCACGTCCCGCACGTCGTCGGCGCGGGCGGCCAGGTACTCGTTGTCCTTGGCGGCGAGCTCGGCGGCGTACTTTTCGCCTACGGCCAGTACGGCCGACTCTGGGCTCTCTAGGTTCCGGACGCGCTCCTCCACCTCCGAAGCCAACTCCGGATCCTCAGCCATCTCGACGTGGTACTCGAAGATCTCGGCCTGCTCCTCGTCTCCCGAATGTCGCAGCCGCTCCTCAGTTGCAGAAAGCGTCTTTACGACGGCGGCAACAGCCCGATGGAACTTCGAAAGCTCGGCGCTTACCGCATCTCCGGAGATGGTTTTCCGTCCCGGTCGCAGTTCGTGGGGCACGTGGACGAAAGCCGGTCCAACCGACACTCCTTCGGATGCCCCTATGCCGATGAGCTTCAGCGCGTCTCCAATCGTCTCTGTTCCCTTTCAGCCGTCCGCGGCATCTCGTATTCGACCTTCGTCAATGCTCGCTGCCCGAAACCAGCTTCGTCAGAGCTTCGACGGCTTCTTCCTCGTCTTCCCCTTCGGCGCGAAAGACAATCGTGTCACCCTTTTTCGCGAAGGCGGTTATCTGTAGGGGGCTCTTGGCGTTGGCTTCGCGTTCTCCGTTGATAACCCTAACTCGCGAACTAAACCGCTTCGCCGTCTTGACGAGATCCGAAGCGGGCCTCCCATGAATGCCTTCCTCGAAGCCAACCGTCGCCTCTCTCTCAATCATAAACCGTCCCTTCTCCAAAGACCTCGTCCAGCCGGCCTCTCACGACCTCGCTCGCTGGCTCATCGGGCAAATGCACAGATACCTTGCCCGTCTGCTTGCTAACGTAACCCATAATAATGGAGCCCTCTTCTAGCCGTCGGTCGAGAGCTTCTACGACCTGATCGTCTTCGAGGTCCGCGTTTGCAACTAC